>CAZCVU010000537.1:0-2234 GCA_964501745.1 uncultured Flavobacteriales bacterium
AGGAATACCGGGAAACCCTGGGTGCTCGTCGTCTCCTATCCGAGCCCGCACCCACCCTTCACTGTGCCTCAACGCCTGCTCGACCTCTATCCGCCAGAGGATGTGACCTTGCCGCCAATGTTCGCGCCCGGAGATCGCCCGCAGCATCCAGCGCTGGTCTATCTGCGGCGGATATTCGAGATCGGCGAGATGTCAGAAGAGGTCGTGCGGCGTATGGCAGCCGCCTATTTCGCGCTCATCACCCATACCGACGAGCAGATCGCTCAGGTTGTTGAAGCTGCCGAGACGCTTGGTCTCGGCGAGACCACACGTTTCCTCTATACGAGTGACCACGGCGAGATGCACGGCTCGCACGGTATCTACAGCAAATGTTGCATGTATGAAGGTTCGGTGGGTGTGCCGCTGATGCTGTGCGGACCTGGCGTGCCGGCAGGAGGACGTGCAGTCCGGCAGTCGGTCTCGCATGTCGACTTATTTCCCACGATTGTCGAAAGCGTCGGCGCGCAGCTCATGCCGGAAGACGAAGATCTACCGGGTGTCTCGCTTTGGCCAGCCATAAACGGTACCGAATCAACTCGTCACGGCTTTGCCGAACACCATGCCGACGGGGCCGCATCCGGTGTCTTCATGCTGCGCGAGCAGGATATGAAACTCGTTCACTATGTCGGCATGGCGCCACAGTTGTTCGACCTTGCCGCCGATCCAGACGAGACGCTGGACCTGGCGGGCGATCCGGCGCATGGCGCGACACTGGAGCGTCTGACCCATTCGCTCTTGGAGATCTGCGATCCCGACGAGGTGGATCGCCGCGCAAAGGCCGACCAACATCTCCTGCTCGAACTCTGGGGTGGCCGGGAGAAAGTCGCCGGCGAGATTCAGTTCGGTTTCACACCGGTACCGGCCTGACATGAGGCTCGAACGGCATGGATCGGGCTGCAGTCTTGAACCTATATCCGCATTATCGATATGTCCGCCTGTGGGTTATTAACGGACTCAGGGGAGACGCGTGAACCATGTCTGCTAATAGCCATAAGCGGGCATCGCACTGGAGGGTAATCGCGTGCAAGTTAGCGGTTCACAGATCGTGGCCGGGCCGCAACCCTAATACACTGATCCACCGAGTTGACAAATGTTGGCGAAGACTAGGCTCTACTGTTTCGTCAACTTTGCGGTGAACGTGCCCGTGCACCGGCCGATTCCAAGCGTATCCCATTTGCCGCTAAGCACAGCATTCTTGGCAGTGCCGGCAAGAATGATTGAGGCCTCGCCCCCGAATATCTTCGCCTTAAACTTACCTTCTAGATCAAGAGAACCATTAAGAGGCCAATTTCCATAGCCAGGAATCTTCGCAAGTCCGGAGACCTTCTTACCTTCGATCTTGATATCAAGATCGAAGAATCCAACTTCGCATCCAGCGTGTGCCTTCGATGCGCCAATCCACGTCCCGTTATTGGCTGTTTTTGCGTGCGCTGCTGCATTCAGCGATGCCAGATGTTGCTCAGCGATGCTTTTGAACAAACCCGCAGGATACTGATCTATATAGGTTTGATACAGCTTGACGTCATTGCTGGTCGCGATCGATTTCCAATACTCGATTTCAACTGTGGGAACATTAGTGGGCTGGGAAGCAACCTGCACATCTGGCTTGGCGCCCGTTGCTCCCTCCACAAAATAGAAGTCGCCCGTCAGTGATGAAGATTCCCAGGGCACCTGTTCGTCCAGCGTTCGGGTCATCACCTCGATGCGCACTCGCTTAAATACCTCCTCAACCTTTGCGCCGGGCGTGCGGATTGCTAGCGATAATGCTTTGGTATAGGCACTGTTCGCGCCCGAGCCGTCTTCTGCCAACTGACCGGGTGCGGTGGAATAGGCGAGCAATGTGCCGGTCGGGGCGTCCATCTTAGCTAGACCACGACTGACCGATCGGGAGCTAGATTTGAAAGGGTTATTCCGACAGGCGTCCAGTATCACGATGTTGAGGCCGGCTTTCGCCTCTTCAAGGACTCGCAAAAGGCTCGTTGCACGAACGCCTTCAATATCAACGTCGAGTTCGTCTTCGATCACGGACCCGACCGGTATCAGGTAGTTCTCACCCCGCACCTGTGCGCCGTGACCGGAGTAATAGACGAGGCTTACAGTGTCGCGGCCTGCCTCCTCAATTCGCTTTCCAAACCTTGAAAACGCACGCTTCAGTTCGCGCCGATTAACGTTTGAATAGTCCAAAACCTCAAAC
This sequence comes from uncultured Flavobacteriales bacterium, assembly GCA_964501745.1. GTDB lineage: Bacteria > Pseudomonadota > Alphaproteobacteria > UBA8366 > CAVOAK01 > CAVOAK01. Next base: position 2,234 of record CAZCVU010000537.1, read on the forward strand.
C
>CAZCVU010000538.1:0-2221 GCA_964501745.1 uncultured Flavobacteriales bacterium
ACCAGAATCCGGGTGCGCCGTCATCAAATCATTGACTCATCTGGGCAATGCGGGTTAAGGATATGACGGTGACCGTGACGGCCGAGCTGTTCCATCAACTCTCCAGATTGACCAACTACGAGTATCAAAATCGGCGCCTGCAGGCGCTGGTAACCAAGAAATGGGATTTTTAGACCTATGACTCTCACCGACTTATCGTGGCGTAGCGGTAGGCTAGTGCTGTTTGTCGGCCTGGCGGCGCTCCTCTCGGTTCAACCGGCGGCCTCCCAGGATGCACAGCAAGCCGGCGTCTCGGCCGCCGTACGCGGTACGGTTCAGTTGTCTCGGTTGTCTGGTGTGGTCGGACAGAAGGTTGAGAGTGGAGAGCCTATCCTGCTTGGTGACCGGATCGAATCCGGGCCAAACAGCGGCATGCAGATCCTGCTTCTCGATGAAACCGTTTTTACCATTGGCCCGGACAGTGACCTCACGGTCGACGAGTTCGTTTACGACCCGAATACGCAAGCTGGCACAGTCACCGCCTCGGTATCGAAGGGCGTGTTCAGATTCATCACCGGACGGGTGGCGCGAAACCAGCCCAGCAGCATGAAGGTCAAACTGCCGGTTGGCACAATTGGCATACGCGGCACCATTGTCGCTGGCCTGATCGAACCCAATGGCAACGTGCAAGCCGTGTTGCTCGGTCCCGGGAGCGAAAACAACACCGGCGACCGTGTCGGCAGCTTCACATTGGGTGGGCTTGAAGTCTCGCGGGCGAATTACGGCGTCGCCTTCACTCCGGGCACCGCACCGACGCTCCAGCAATTCACGCCGGAGCAGGTGCAGGGGATTACCGGGCGCATGGAGAGCTCTTCTGGCGCTGCGGGTTCGTCGCAGCAAACTGTTGATTCTCCAGCGGGTAGCACGGCGAACGCGGACGAGGCGAACAGCTTGTCTGGCCAGACCGTCGCGCAGGCAACAGGTGTGGCGTTTGCGACGCAAAACATCGCCGCCGCGGGCAGTGTTGCTGATGCCTTTTCGGAGCTCGCGAGCGAAGGTGTCGGGGGGCCGTTTTCGTTTGAGCAGCTGCGCAGCATCAGCACTGGTCAGGCGTCATTCAGCGGCAGCTTCAGCGGGTCCGGCGTTTCGATCTCCTCCATCAGCATGCTCGTGAAATTCGGCGACAAGACGTTTGATGCACAGTTCAGCAGTGTCTCTGGGCCGAGCGTGTCGTCGGGAAATATCTTCATTACCGGCAATAGCGTAAGCTTCGCGAGCTTGGAAGGAGCAGCATTCTTCGACAACTCGCTGTTTTCTACGAGTGGCGATTGCGTCGGCAACTGCACGGCCGAAGTCGTCTTGACCTCGGGATTCGGTGGCACATTCAACGTAAACGTAGGCGGCACCGACGCGTCCAGCTCATTTGAGCTTCAGTGACCTGAGTTGTCGGGCGCATGCACGTTTGGTTGCCGATATATCATCCCTGCTCCCGCGCCTCTCTGAGCATCGCAGTGCAACGGTGCAACTGCCTCAAACCTGGCAACAAGGCGGTCCGAAACCGAGGCGATTTGGCGATGGCGCCGCTAGTGGCATAATCGATTCAACCAGGCATCGTCCAATGCCGCGGATTGAAGGGGTGTCGACTTGACGCAGCGTTGGTTAATTCGCGGGCTGCACATCATCGTCCCAATCGTCTTGCTGTTGGCTGCAATCGGCTTGAGAGTGAACGAGCCTCGCTGGTTCCTGCAATTGCAATTGACAGTTTTCGATAGTTTCAACCGCATCAAACCACGCGCCTATCAAGTCGAATCGGGTGTTCGAATTGTCGATATCGACGACGAAACGCTGGAGCGTCACGGCCAGTGGCCTTGGCCAAGAACCCGGGTCGCGGAACTTCTCTTCCGACTGAATGAGATGGGGGCCGCTACCACGGTCTTCGACATCGTCTTTGCTGAGCCGGATCGGACGTCGCCCCAAACGGTAGTTGAGTTATGGCCTGAGCTGCCGGAATTCGATGATCTGCGTGCGCGTGTACGAGAGATGCCGGATCACGACACCGTTTTTGCCGAGGTGATAAGCGGCATCGGCAATATCGTGACCGGGTTTGTTTTGACCTCGGGCCGCGCACCTCGCGTTCCCGTTACGCGCGGCAACTTCGCAATGGCTGGTGATGATCCGGGCCCATTTGTGCAGGTGCACGAAGGTGCAGTTGCAAACTTGGCCGCGATCGCCGAGGCGGCTG
>CAZCVU010000539.1:0-2220 GCA_964501745.1 uncultured Flavobacteriales bacterium
CGCCAAGCTATCCGCGCGTCTAATGCAGAGTACTGACGAGGGATTCGAGGAGTGCCGAGGATGGTGGCGGGGCAGCGGGAAAAGACTTCAAAGAAAGCGAAAAGGGTAGCCGCCTCCAAAGCGAACGGAACCACAGCCAAGGGTCGATCCTCGAGCACTCTTGAAACGGCCTATCACGGCTATGGCCGTCCGGTTTCGGCAGAGGAAGACAAGGAGCTAACGCATGTCGGCCCCGGAACCGCATGCGGCCAGTATATGCGACGCTTCTGGTTGCCGGTGGCGATGAGTTCACAGTTGACGGATCTGCCGTTGGCGCTGCGTATTCTAGGCGAGGATCTGGTCCTATTTCGCGACTTGGGCGGCCGAATCGGTTTACTGCATAGAGCCTGCAGCCATCGTCGCACGTCCTTGGAATATGGCGTCATCGCCAAGCGCGGTATCCGCTGTTGCTACCATGGCTGGCTGTTCGACGTGGACGGCACGATTCTCGAAACGCCCGGCGAGCCGGAAGACAGTCCGATCAAGCACAACCTCTGCCAGGGCGCCTACCCCGTTCGCGAGTACAAGGGGTTGGTTTTCGCCTATATGGGTGCACCTGGCATGCAACCGGAGTTTCCAATCTACGACACCCTCGAACTGCCCGGCGACGAGATGGTTCCCTACTCGATCGACATGCCGTGCAATTGGCTGCAGGTCAACGAAAACCCCATGGACCCCTATCACAGCGTGTTCCTGCACACCCGCACGACGGGGCCACAATTCAATCAGGCGTGGGGCGAGATTGCCGTGGTCGAGTGGCACAGGCTGAAAGATCGGACCGGTATCTTCCTAACCAACTGCCGTCGCTGGAACGAATACGTCTGGCTACGCACATCCGAACTGCATTTTCCAAGCTTCGCCCAGCCGGCGGATATCTTCCAGGACGCCGACCGCGAGAAGTTCTTCCCACGCGCCAGCCTGTCGAAATGGGTGGTGCCAATCGACGATACGAACTGCAAGATCGTCGCCTGGCGGCACTATAACGAGACGCTCGACCTTGCCGGCAGAGGGGACAAATCGGCCGTGGGCCTCAACAAGGTGGATTTCATTGGCCAGACCGGCAGCGAGCGTAGCTATGAAGACGGGCAACGCATCCCCGGCGATTACGAGGCGCAAATAAGCCAAGGGCCCATCGCCATTCACAAACTGGAACACTTGGGCCACACCGATACGGGTGTTGCGTTGCTGCGCAATATGTTACGCCGCGCGATCCGCAACGTAAAAGCCGGCAAAGAGCCGGCGCGACCCTCCAAGAACGCCGATGGCCACGCCCCAACCATGACCGGCGATGTTATCGTCAAGGTGCCGAATTCTAACATCGACGACCGCGAGATGCGGCGCGATCTCGGGCGCAAGATCGGTGCGATCGTTGCCGATACGATGCCGTTGTCGCAGGCCGAGCGCGCCGAGGTTATCGAGCAACGTGTCCGGGCCTTGCTGGACACATAGACCCACAGTGTTGGGCTGCGTCTCTTCTTCCTGGATGGCGCAGCCAGATGGGGGTTAGCTATGGTTGAATCTATCGAAGTACTGAGGGCCGAACATGCCGACATGGCCAGGCTGTTCAACGCGCTCGAACATCAATTGGGACTTTTGGCCGACGGCCATACACCCGACTATGATGTCGTCGAGGGCGTTGTCGACTATTGCCTCGACTACCCCGAACAATGTCACCATCCCAAGGAGGACATCGTTTTTGCTCGGCTGCTGGACCGCGATCCGGAAGCATCGAAAGCGGTGGGCGACCTCGAGCAGGAGCACATGAAATTAGCGGCGCTGACTCAGGAATTCGCAGATGCGGTACACAGAATACATGCAGACGCAGAAATCTCGCGCGACGCATTTATGGACCTGGCACGGAGATTTCTCGATGGCTACCGCGACCACATGGCGATGGAAGAAACCGTGTTCTTTCCGTTGGCGCTGGCCTCCTTCATGGATCAAGACTGGTCCTATGTCGATGCGCGCATAACGAAGCGCGACGATCCATTGTTCGGAAGTCAGGTCGCGGCACGCTTTGCGGCGCTGCGCGAGGCCATTCTCGAATGGGAACGCGAAGATGAAGAGGCGGAGATCTGAATTCGGTTCGGTCAACCCTCAGCGCACAACGATGTGGTCCCATCCACGCCTGTCTGACGTCAGCGCCTTTGGGACAGATTGAGGTGTTTTCATAAGGGAGGA
>CAZCVU010000540.1:0-1879 GCA_964501745.1 uncultured Flavobacteriales bacterium
AGAGCGAACAAATCAAGAACATTCGTCGCTACCTGCCTTAACCGGATAGGGACGTAATATAGTATATCACTGCTGTCCGGTTAACTGAACGGTGGTGGCTTTGAAAGCTAGGATTTCCGCGCGTTTTGAAGCGAAAATGGGTGGTGTCGATTTGAATTGGATGGAGCACTTTTCGGAGTTTTTCCGAGGAGGTGCTCATGAACACCGGCAAGACCCTGTTCGCCCAGCTCATGGATTTCCTGCCATGGACCACCTTCACGCGGATCGTCGACCGGTACGACGGCGATCACCGGGTGCGGTCGCTGTCCTGCGCCGAGCAATACCGGGCCATGGCCTTCGCCCAGTTGAGCTACCGGGAAAGCCTGCGCGACATCGAGGCCTGCCTGTCGGCCCAGGCGTCGAAGCTCTATCACATGGGCTTTCGCCAACCGGTCCGGCGCTCGACCCTGGCCGATGCCAACGAGGCGCGCGACTGGCGTATCCACGCGGCGTTGGCCCAGCGGCTGATCGCCCAGGCGAGGAAGCTGTACGCCGACGAAGAGTTGGGGCTGGACCTGACCAACACCGTCTACGCTCTGGACTCGACGACCATCGCTCTGTGCCTGTCGGTCTTTCCGTGGGCGCGCTGCCGTGCCACCAAGGCGGCGGTGAAGATGCATACGCTGCTCGACCTGCGGGGCAACATTCCGAGTTTCATCCACGTCTCGGACGGCACGCTGCACGACGTTCATGCCCTCGACATGCTCATACCGGAAGCCGGCGCCATCTACGTCCTGGATCGCGGCTACGTCGATTTCTCGCGCCTTTACGCGTTGCACCAAGCCGGGGCCTTCTTCGTCACGCGCGCCAAGTCGAACATGGATGCTCATCGCGTCTATTCGGCGCCTCGGGATCGCTCGACCGGCATCATCTGCGACCAGACCATCTCCCTCGACGGCATCTACACCAGTCGGGATTACCCAGAGCATCTGCGGCGCGTCCGCTTCAAGGACCCCGAGTCCGGCAAGCCGCTGGTGTTCATCACCAACAGCTTCGCCCTTCCGGCCGCCACTATCTGCGCCTTGTACAAGAACCGCTGGCAGGTCGAGCTCTTCTTCAAGTGGATCAAGCAGCACCTGCGCATCAAGCAGTTTTACGGAACATCGGAAAACGCGGTGAAGACGCAGATCTGGATTGCCGTCTCGGTCTACGTCCTCGTCGCCATCGTCAAGAAGCGCCTCGACCTGGACGCCTCGCTCTACACTTTGTTGCAGATTCTCTCGGTCACCCTCTTCGATAAAATGTCCTTACATCAAGCGCTTGCCGGAGACGAAAACAGATGCAGCGACCCCCATACAACCAACCAATTGAATCTATTCGCTTTTTAACCGGACACTAGTGGGGGACAGTATATAATTATCGAGGTGCGATGCGCTCCAATAATCAATCTAATTATATACTGTCCCCAATTAGATCAATCTAATTATATACTGTCCCCAATTAGATCGAATTTCCGGGTGACATCGGCGGGCATGCCGCGCACCATGTCCGGGCGCCGGATGGCGCGAAACCGATCGATGGGGGTTGAGAGATGGCCGGAGACAACATCGCGAGCATCGAAAGGATCGACCGCTTCGATCCCGATCCCGAGCGCTCCTATACCCTGCCGGCGCGCTATTACCACGACCCCGACATCTACGCCCGCGAGCGGGACGTCATCTTCGCCCGCAACTGGCTCTATGTCTGCCACGGCGAGGTGGTGCGCGAAGCGGGCGACTACACGACCTTCGAGACGGCGGGCCAGAACATCGTCGCCATCCGCGGCAAGGACGGCGTCTTGCGCGCCTTCTACAACGTCTGCCAGCACCGGGGCCACGAGCTTTTGAAGGGCGAAGGGCGC
>CAZCVU010000540.1:1889-2219 GCA_964501745.1 uncultured Flavobacteriales bacterium
CGATCCAGACGCGGCCCCCCTCGCCGAACAAAGCGGTGGGCTCGAAGCCGACATCCGCGCCCACGTGCCCGACTTGGACCAGCTCACCTTCGCCCACCGCCTGACCTACAATATCGAGGCCAACTGGAAGAACGTCCTCGACAACTTCCTCGAATGCTACCACTGCCCGGCCACCCATCCCGCGTTCGACGGCCTGATCGACTTAGGGACTTTCGGCACCGTGACCTACGGCATCTACTCGACCCACCATTCCAAGGGCGGCAAGGCCGACAACGACGCCTACGACGCGACCGGCGCCGACGACCCCGACCATTCGGTCTGGTGGCTGTG
>CAZCVU010000541.1:0-2218 GCA_964501745.1 uncultured Flavobacteriales bacterium
ATGCGGCCCAGGACGACACCGTCGGCATCGACCAGATACCACTTCTTCTCGACCTCGGCCGGCTTCATCGAGTAGGTTTTCTGGGATGCGAGCCGTTGTGCGGTCACAACAAAACTCCCTACGAGGTTTCATTCGGCTTCACGACACGCCAGCACCGCGAAAGCGTGGCAGTATGCCGCCATTCCATCTCATGTCAATGAAAATGAACGTGTAGAAGTCGTTTTCAATCAACCACTTATGATTAAGGTATTATAATACCACTAAGCCGGTTCGCAAGGCTTCAGCCTTTATGGCGTGGGCTAGATCCAGCGCCGTACCGACCGCTTGTAACGCAAATACTCTTCACCGAACTTGGCTTCCAGATAGCGCTCTTCTCTGGCGATCACGCCATAGTGCATGACGACAAGCGTCGGCAGAAGCAGACCAAAAATCCAGACGCTGTCGGCCGCAACACCAATTCCCGCGTATAGCAGACTCAGCGAAAGATAGGCCGGGTTGCGCGAGAAGCGGTACGGGCCATCGCTGATAATGGCCGTGGTTGGCTTGCGTACATCCAGATTTGTCCCCGACGCGCGGAATCGACCAAGAACGAATGGTAGCAACACGCCGCTCGCGGCGATCAGCGCGAGGCCAACCGTATACTGAACGGGGTTCGACAGGAGGGCGACCGGAAAGAGAAAATCGAGCGCACTGCCGACCGCCAGAAAGAACAGGTAAATAAACGGCGGGATCGTGATAACACCGGGCGAGTCATTTTGGGGTCCACCAGAGGCATCTTCGGGCGTGTCATCAGACGTTTCGGTCATCGAAAGGCTCCAGAACCTACAGCAGTGCAAACTCAGGATTGTAGATCAGGCCGATCACGTTTCCCCACGGATCTTTCACCGAGGCCACCATTATTTCGCCGCCGACGTTGGTCGGCTTGGTGTCCTCGCTCGCCCCCAATTCAATCAGCCCATCGACTGCCTGTTCGATGTTCTCGACGCCCCAATAACTTAGGACGTTCGCCGTCTTTTCGTCGGTCGAAATGTCTTCTTCCAGCAGGCCGAGTTCGTAGCCGGCGACGTTGAAGCCAACGTAAAACGGCTCGTCAAAATAGGGCTCTACCTGAAATGCCCTGGCGTACCAGTGTTTGGCCTTGTTGAGATCGCCGACCTTGTAGATCGTGGTTCGAAGCCCGAGAACCGAGGCGGACATTTGACTCCTCCTGTCGTCATGAACCGTCGGAGCAGCTCCCCCGACATCTTGCAGTAGATAGATCATTCGCAGCATAAGGAAATACTCTAGATTTGTGCTCGCGGCCTAGATCGAGCAGCCGGGGCTTGCAGTCAAAGGCGGCATACATGACAGTTGGGCGTTGGCTGCGGCGACAGGAACAAATGGGACATACAAAATGGTGAACCAGAGTGCTGCAATGGACCGCCCGGTCGCGGACGACGAGAAGCTCGTCCTCTGCCACAACGACGGCAGCGTGCGTACACTGACGCTCAACCGCCCAACCAAATACAACGCGCTCAGTAGCCCGCTTATTGACCAACTACTGTCTGCGCTCGAAGCGGCCGCCGGCGACCGGACGGTTCGTGCGATCGTGCTCGGCGCAGCCGGCAAAGCATTTTCAGCGGGTCACGATCTGGGCGATGTGGCGGAGGCCGGCAAATCGGGAAGCGCTGCGGACTGCGAGGCCGTGTTTCAGAAAACGGCGGGGCTGATGAAGGCCATCGTCCGCCAACCGCAGCCGGTGATCGCCCGCGTGCAGGGCATCGCCACTGCGGCCGGTTGTCAGCTGGTTGCGAGCTGCGATCTGGCAGTCGCCTCGGTCGACGCGCGGTTTGCAACCTCGGGCATTAACGCCGGTCTTTTTTGCATGACGCCCGGGGTCGCTCTTTCACGCAACGTCGCAGCAAAACACGCGTTTGAAATGCTGGTGACGGGCGAGTTCATCTCGGCCGAACGGGCGGCGGAGATCGGCCTCGTCAACCGGGTCGTGGCGCCCGCTGCGCTTGACGCCGAGACCGCCGGCCTAGCTCAGACGATTGCCAGCAAGTCGGCACCGGCGATTAGCGCGGGCAAGGCGTTCTTCTATCAGCAGCTTGGGCTACCGCTGGATCAGGCCTATGCGCTCGCGACCAAGGAAATGGCTCGAAACCTGACCTTCCGTGACGCGCAGGAGGGTATCGATGCCTTCCTGACGAAGCGCAATCCCGTGTGGCGGCACGAA
>CAZCVU010000542.1:0-2216 GCA_964501745.1 uncultured Flavobacteriales bacterium
TTTTTTGCTATTAGCACCTCAATCGGCTGCGAGAACCGTCGGCATCACCCACCATCGGCGGTCTCGCAAAGACCCGACCGCATGCTCTGCGGCGGCGCGATCATCGAACAGACCAAAAAAAGTGGCTCCACTGCCGGTCATCCGGGCGAGCCGGCAGCCTGGAGTCGCCTCGATCGCATCGAGAACGTCGCTGATGGCCGGACACAGCTGCAACACATCAGGGGTAAGATCGTTTCTGCGCCGGACAAGCAGCTCTACCAAGCCAGCCACATCTCGCGGTTTGGCGGTGAAGCGTCCGGCAACCGAAAACGGCCCGGAAAAAGCCGCGAACGCGTCCGCAGTTGGCAAGGCTTCATTCGGATTAACCAGCAGTACACCAGCAATTGGTAGACTCGGACCACGATCAATCTGTTCGCCAACCCCTGTTACGAAAGATGGCTGCTTGGCGATGCAAACGGGCACATCGGCGCCAAGCGAGATCGCAATCTTTGCCAAGTCTATGCGCTTGGTATCGACCTGCCAAAGCCGAATAAGCGCCTTCAGGATAGCCGCTGCATCGGCCGAGCCGCCACCCAGTCCGGCCGCAACGGGGATCCGTTTGGTAAGCGAAATTCTAGCCGCAGCGGCTATGCCGGCTGCATCCGCCAGCATTCGAGCCGCGCGCAGAATTAGGTTTTCCTCAGTCGGTCCGGTGAGCGTTGCGGCAAACGGACCGGTGATTTCGAGCGACAGTGTATCCGAGCGCTGGGCCTGTAGCGTGTCGCCGAATTCGGTGAAGGCGATAAGAGTATCCAGCAGGTGGTAGCCATCGCTGCGCTGCCCGGTGACATGAAGGTACAAGTTGAGCTTTGCGGGCGCTTCGCAGGTAACCACCGGCGTATCTACTGAGTCGTTCATCGCCTTCGGGCGTGGCTGTCAACATGCGGCGCGGCTGGAATCCGGCATCCGCGTCACCGAGCGGCACTGGCTATACCAGCTTCGCTGCCGTTGGCATAGGTTTGCGCATCGTGGTATCGCAGGCGCTTCAGAAGGACCATTCAGATGCCCGATGACGACTCGCTCTGGTGGCCGGCAAAGGCGATCGCGACCTGGTTTGGTGTCGGTCTTCTGCCAAAGGCGCCAGGGACCTGGGGTTCGCTGGCGGCCCTGCCCTTCGCTTGGTTGATTGCCGCCTACGCCGGTCAGCTCTGGTTACTGGCCGCCAGCGCCGTCTTAATTGCCATTGGGACGGCGGCGGCGCAGGCATATGGACGCGCCAAAGGTGTCGCTGATGCACCAGAGATCGTTGTTGATGAAGTTGCGGGGCAATGGCTGACTTTGACCGTCGTGCCGCCGGACCTCCTGCTCTATGCCATCGGTTTCGTGCTTTTTCGTATTGCCGACATCGCCAAACCCTGGCCGGCGAACCTGGTCGACCGCAGGCTGAAGAACGGCTTTGGGGTGATGCTGGATGATATGGTGGTCGCCGTTTATGCTTCGGGCACGCTCCTCGTCGGCCTCCTTGTCTTCGGAGAATAGTTGATGTTTTCTAGTGAGTTAATTGTCAAAACGCAGGAATTACTGCAACTCTGCCGCGAGGCCGAATATTTGCTCGCCACCGCCGAATCTTGTACCGGAGGCCTGATCGCAGGTTGCCTGACCGAGGTTCCCGGCTCGTCCGACGTCGTCGAGCGTGGATACGTCTGTTATTCCAACGCCGCCAAGATCGAGCAGCTCGGCGTCGACGCGGCGCTGATCGATAGACATGGCGCCGTCAGTGCCGAAGTCGCCGCTGCGATGGCCGATGGCGCGATTGATCGATCACAGGCAACGCTGGCGGTTTCCGTCACCGGGATTGCCGGTCCCGGCGGTGGCGGCACGCCGGACAAGCCGGTCGGGCTGGTCTATCTGGGAACCGCCCTTAGGAGCGGCACCTCGTCGGTCGTTCGCCAAATCTTTGTGGGCGATCGTCGAACTGTGCGTCTGGCGACCGTTGAAAAGGCAATCGATCTCATGCTTCAGCGTCTTCAGATTTAGCGAATAACGCTACAAGATCGCTCATCGGATGGCCCTTGCGCTTGGCAAAGCCGACAAGACGATCATCCCAATTGTCAAACACATCGAAGAATTGCTTCGGGTGATCGAGCGGTCGCCATGGCAGGTTACGCAGCCTTCGAAAGGCTTCATATTGTTCCGCCGTCGTCGTGTCCTCAAGAACCTCATCGAGATAGCAAAGC
>CAZCVU010000543.1:0-2209 GCA_964501745.1 uncultured Flavobacteriales bacterium
GAATCGGCCGCAGCACGTTTTTCGGCCGCGATCTGGTCGAGAAATGCGATCAGCCGGGCGCCGGTCATGACAGCACTGACGCCGCGATGTGGCTGGCTCGAATGCACTTCATGCCCGGTCACTTCGGTGCTGAAAGTGTTGGCGCCTTTGTGCGCGTTGACGACCCGCATGTCGGTGGGTTCGCCGACAATCACCGCTTTCAGCCGCGGGAGGCCCTCGACCATGGCCGCAATGAGATGCGGCGCGCCACGGCAGCCGATCTCCTCGTCGTAGGAGAAGGCAAAATGGATCGGCTGGCGCAGCGGCTGCGCCAGCATTTCCGGAAGCAAGGCCAGCGCGATGGCGATGAAGCTCTTCATGTCCGCGGTGCCGCGGCCATAGAGCTTGCCATCGCGCTCGACGACGGCGAACGGATCGCTGTCCCACGGCTGTCCGACCACCGGCACCACGTCGGTGTGACCCGACAGCGCGACGCCGCCCTTCACCAAGGGGCCGATCGTCGCCAGCAGGTTGGCTTTGGTCTTCTCTTTGTTGAGAAGGACCTGGGCCTCGATACCATGGTCCGCCAGATAGCTACGGACGAATTCGATCAGTTGCAGATTGGAGTTTACGGATACCGTGTCGAAGGCGACCAGCTTCTCGATCAACTCGACGGGTGTCATCTGCTGCACTCGCTCGGCCGTTACGCTTCTAGCGTCGCCAGAAGGCGGGGGCCAGCAACACCAACACTGTGAACAGCTCCAGGCGGCCAAGCAGCATGCCGCCGGCGAGGATCCATTTCGCCGAGTCTTCCAATGGCGCATAGGTGCCCGCGGGCCCGATCACGGGACCCAATCCCGGGCCCACATTGGCGATCGCCGAGGCGGCTCCGGACGCAGCACTCAAGAAATCCATGCCCGTCAATCCCAAGGCAACGGCCAATGCCGTGAAGCAGGCGACGTAGAGAAAGAAGAAGCTCATGACCGAGTCAACGGCGGACTCCGGGACCGGCTTGCCGTTGTAGTAGGTGATAAAGACACCGTGCGGCTGTGTTAGCTGCCTGATCTGCGTGATCGCGGTTCCGGCAAGCACCTGCAAACGGAATACCTTCAGACCGCATGTTGTCGAGCCGGCGCAGCCGCCGGTGAACATCACGAAGAACAGCAGGACAATGGCAAAACTGCCCCATTGGCTGAAATTCGCTGTTGCGTATCCGGTTCCCGTCATCATCGAGATGACATTGAATGCGGCATAGCGGAAGGCGGAGAGCGAGCCCAAATCAAGGGCGACGACGAGATAAATCGACGTGATCGCCACGGCGGTAAAGGCAATCAGTGCGAAGAGCCGGACCTGGCTGTCGGTAAAGAGGGCGCGCCGCTGACCGCGAATGAAGCGTAGATAGAGCACGAAGGGTAGCGCGCCCGCCAACATGAAGATCGTCGCAATAGTGTCGATGACGGGGCTTGCAAAGTGGCCGATCGAGCCGTCGTGGGTGGAAAAGCCGCCGGTTGCGATTGTCGTCATGGCATGCGTCCAGGCGTCAAATCCGCCCATACCGGCAAGCCAGTAAGCAAGCGCGCAGAGCAACGTGAGCGCCAGGTATATGACGGCGATCCAGGCTGTGATCTGGGCCGTCCGCGGCAGTACTTTCTCCGAGGTATCTGAGGATTCCATGCGGAACAATTGCATGCCGCCGACCCGCAGCATCGGCAGAACGGCGATTGCCATGGCGATGATGCCGATGCCGCCGAGCCATTGCAGGATGGCGCGCCACAAAAGTATGCCCGGTGGCGCCGTGTCGAGGCCGGTGATGACTGTAGCCCCTGTCGTCGTGACGCCCGACATCGCTTCGAAGAATGCATCGGTATAGCTCAACCCCAGGTCCGCGAAGGAGAACGGTAGAGCTGTGAAGGTCGGCGTGACGATCCAACAAAGCGTCGTCAAGACGAATGCCTGGTGCATTGTCAGATGGCGAATCGTCGAGCGCATGGTCAGCATCAGCATGACACCGATGAAGAGCGTCAGCGTTGCAGAGCCAGCGAACACCTGCCAGTCGGGGTTGCCAGATGTAGCGTCGGCAATCGCCGGGATGCACATCGCCACCGACAAGGTCGACATCAGGATGCCGGTGATGAATAGGATGGGGCGAAAATCGATCACGGGCTCAGGGCTGTCTTCCTGGAAGGGCGGCTTTAGCGCGCCGGCGCGGACCTTGGTTCGCTACTCTCCG
>CAZCVU010000544.1:0-2209 GCA_964501745.1 uncultured Flavobacteriales bacterium
TCTCTTCCCTCGAAGTGGTTCTCGAAAATGCCGATCGGGCGGCAGCGATGCGAGCCCAGCTTGTCGAAGACCTGGGCGAGATTGGCTACGTGCGGGACTGGCAGCAGGTGCATTCCAGTTTCTTCACGGCGCTCCAGGTCGAGCGCAACGTCATGTTCCTGATTCTGACTCTGATCATCCTTATCGCCGCTTTCAACATCGTCTCGAGCCAGATCATGCTGGTCAACGACAAGGGCAAGGGAATAGCAATCCTGCGCACGCTGGGGGCCACGAGAATGATGATATTACGCATCTTCTTTATTACCGGCGCCAGCGTCGGCGTTGTCGGAACGCTTGTGGGAAGCGTGCTCGGCATCGCCTTCGCGCTGAATATCGAGACCATAAGGCGCTGGATCGAGTTATTCTCGGATGTCGATCTGTTCCAGGCAGAGATCTATTTCCTCTCGCAGCTACCCGCCAAGATCGATAACGCAGAAGTCGTGATTGTCGTCGTGATGGCGCTGATACTGTCGTTTCTGGCATCGATCTATCCGGCTTGGCGCGCCGCCCGCCTCGATCCGGTTGAGCTGCTGCGCTATGAGTGAGTCTGCAGCTTTCGCGCTGCTGCGCGTCGTCCGTACCTACACCCAAGGCAGCAATCGGCTTGAAGTCTTACGGAGCGCCTCGCTTAGTGTCGGATCTGGCGAGTTGGTGGCACTGACGGGCCCCTCGGGGTCAGGTAAGTCGACCTTGCTACATGTTGCCGGGCTCCTGGAATGGCCCGACGGTGGCGATGTCGTGGTCAATGGGACGTCATGCGCCACGATGTCCGACGATCAGCGCACTGTCGTGCGTCGCCAGCAGATCGGGTTCGTCTACCAGTTCCACCATCTGCTGCCGGAATTCTCCGCGCTCGAGAACATCGTCCTGCCACAGCTCATTGCCGGCGTGAGCCGATCGGCTGCGGACGCCTGGGCACACAAACTGCTGACTGCCGTTGGTCTCGAGGAGCGCGCGAATCATCGGCCGGCCCGCTTGTCCGGAGGCGAGCAACAGCGGATTGCGATCGCCAGGGCGCTCGCCAACAAGCCGCAGATCTTGCTGGCCGACGAGCCAACCGGCAATCTCGACCACCACACAGCGGACGAGGTCTTCGATGTCTTGGTCGATCTAGTCAAGAAGACGAACCTTGCGGCCCTGATCGCCACGCATAATCTCGAACTGACCAAGCGCGTCGACCGCGTGGTTGCCCTGCAGGATGGCGTAATCGTTGGCGAGCCGCGCAGAGCGGCCACACCCGCCGCTCCTAGGCGTCATCTATGACAGCATCCTGTATGAGATTTCTTCCCATATACCAGATGTTGCCGAACCGTTCTGGCTGACAAGTGATGACCTGACGTGCAAATTTAGCAGATGCCGCATGCGGATTTTGTTCATCTGCGCGTACACACCGCCTACTCGCTTTCCGAAGGCGCCATCAAGCTCGACGCCCTGGCCGAACTGTGTACTGCGCAGCGTATGCCGGCCGTTGCCATAACCGATACCGGCAACCTGTTCGGTGCATTGGAGTTTTCACTCACCATGGCCGAGGCTGGCGTGCAGCCGATTGTCGGCTGCCAGATCGGTGTGCGCCACGAGCAGGAACAGACATCAAACGGGACGGCGCCAGCGCCCGACCAACTGGTCCTGCTTGCCCAGAACTCGGAAGGCTATGCAAATCTTCTGAAGCTCGTCAGCATTTCATTTCTGGCGACCGATAGCGGCGAACCCGCACAGATATCGCTTGCCGACCTGAAGGGGCTGAATGCGGGGTTGCTCGCGCTCACCGGCGGGCTGCAAGGCGCGGTGGGGCGTCTATTGCGCGAAGGACACCTGCCGGGAGCGGAAGCGATGCTCGGTCGCCTGAGCGAGTTGTTCGGCGATCGACTCTATGTCGAAGTGATGCGTCACGGCATGCCTGAAGAGACACAGATTGAGACCGACCTGATCGATCTGGCCTACCGCTACGATCTGCCATTGGTCGCCACCAACGAGGCATTTTTCGCCGACGCCGAGATGTATGAGGCCCACGACGCGCTGCTCTGCATCTCACAGGGTGCCTACGTTTCGCAGCGAAATCGACGCCGTCTGACACCTGAACACCGGTTCAAGTCGGCCGCAGAAATGTCCGAGCTGTTCGCCGACCTTCCGGAGGCAATCAGCAACACTATTGTCGTCGCACAACGTTGCG
>CAZCVU010000545.1:0-2207 GCA_964501745.1 uncultured Flavobacteriales bacterium
TCGGGTGAGCCATATCAACACCCCAAATCCGCCTATAACGTGCTGATTCTTATACCAGAATCCGGGTGCGCCGTCATCAAATCATTGACTCATCTGGGCAATGCGGGACAAAACCGCTACGCTGCTGCGACGGCGACCGGTGTCTGATATTGTTGAGGTTACGAAACACACATACGGGGCGGCGCGATGCCACAAAAGTTGTCGGTCGTGATCCCTTGCTATCGCGTTGCGTCACAAATCCTCGACGTCATCGCAGGCATCGGCGAGGAAGTCGATGTCATATACGTTATTGACGATGCTTGTCCCGAAGGTACGGCCAAGCTGGTGCGTGAGGAATGTGGCGATCAGCGCGTTGTCGTTCTCACACACGATCAAAACCTGGGCGTCGGCGGAGCGACGATCTCGGGGTATCGGCGTGCAATCGCCGACGGCGCTGAGATCGTCGTTAAACTTGATGGCGACGGGCAGATGGATCCGGCAAATATCTTGCAGCTGACAAGACCAATCAGCGAAGGGCTAGCCGACTACACCAAGGGCAATAGATTCTTCGACCCAGAGGTTGTCGTTGCAATGCCTAAATTGCGCCTCATCGGCAACGCCATACTCTCGCTTTTTGCCAAATTTTCGACGGGGTACTGGGATATATTTGATCCGAACAACGGATTCACGGCGATAAGCGCTCAGGTTTTGAAGCGTCTTCCTCTCGACAAGATCAGTGAAGGTTACTTCTTCGAGAGCGACATGCTGTTCCGCCTCAATTCCTATCGTGCGGTCGTCACGGACATTCCAATGCCGGCAATCTATGGCACCGAAAAGAGTGGAATTTCCCTTCCGATGGCAGCCTTTGAGTTCTTCTTCAGGCACTGGATTAACACTATAAAACGTATTGTTTACAATTACTTCTTGCGTGATTTTTCAATCGCAACGTTAGAGTTGGCGCTCGGACTTGCGATGTTGCTGTTCGGCGTCATTGTCGGTGGTGTCTTTTGGTGGGAAAGCATCTCCACCGGGGTCGTCGCGACCGCGGGCCAGGTCATGCTCGCTGCGCTGCCGGTAATTGTTGGAATCTTCCTCTTGCTTTCGTTTCTCAACTACGATATCCGCAACGTGCCGCGGACGCCATTGCGTCGGCTACTCTAGACGAAGCAGTTCGGTCGTCGGGGCGTCTCCGATAGATATTCGTTTTGTTGCGTGCGGACCACGAAGACTTTCCATTCTGCGATATTCGATTTCTGATGGAAGAGACCTGCTATGCGCGAACCGTTTTCGGCGTCGACTGAAGTGTTTATCACGGCGGTTGCAGCGATTGGTTCCGCAGATATAGTGCGCGTTGCAACGATTCTCGAGGTGCACCGGCGTGCTTAGGCGCCTGGCGACGCTGTATCTGGTAGCGCTTACTTTTGCGGCGTGGGGTTTTGCGATGGGCCGGTTTGAGGTGTTCCCGTTCCGCTTTTTTGCACCCTAATACGATGAGCTCAAAAAGTTTGGCGGTGGGATGAGAATGCGATCGGGTTGGTCAACAGGGCGATTGGAGATCCTCAGGTAGAGTTTCACGACCGCTTCCCTGGACAAGCCGGGTTTGAATTCCAAGACCCAAAGTTCAAGGAGGACGGTTATCTCTTATTATCGCGCTACAGCGACACGGATAGGCAATCCATCGTCGAGCTCTGGGATTTAGCGCAGCGAAGAATGCTCCACGAATGGATACCGTCGGTGGTTGAAATCGCTGAACGGACACAGATCCAGGATGCCGCCTACAGGAAGAACCTCGAAAACAGACGCTTCCGCACACTGCATCCTCTTCCGATGCCCGACGGCGGCCTGATCTTCCTTGGGGCATCTGGGCCGCTGGTGCGTATCGACAAGTGCTCGAATCTTGAGTGGGTTAACGACGGGCCATTCCACCATTCGATCGAGCTGGCCGCAGACGGTACTCTCTGGGTCCCATCCGTTGTCGAACCCAGCACCATCGAAGCCCTGATCCCCGGTCATGTTGACGACGCGCTTGCCAACGTTTCGTTGCAGGGAAAGGTTCTGCAACGCTTTTCGGTCTCACAATTACTCTTGGAACACGGCAAGCGGACACTTTTGCTGGGCTTCCATGCAGCAAAAGACAACATCCACCTCAACGATATAGATCCGGTTGACCGGGATTTCGGTGAATTGAAGACAGGAGATTTAGTTCTCAGTATGAAGAACAACTCGTC
>CAZCVU010000546.1:0-2204 GCA_964501745.1 uncultured Flavobacteriales bacterium
CTATTCATCAAGACGGTGCATGGCGCCGGGTACGTGTTCACACCAAAAGTCGAACGAAGATAGAGCGCAGGCCCGAAGGTCGAGGGGAAAGGGACAACGGATGTCCACAGGCCGCAGTCCAGATGCCCAAATCGGCTGCACCGCGCGCGGGCGGAGGCTGAGGCGATGACCGATTGGCCTGACCTGCGCCTGTCTTTTCAGTGTCGGCATGACGCTGACTGTCAATCGAGCTCCGATCGAAGGATCACAGAACAAGCTCACGAGAAACCTCGGCAGGCTCCGATACTGTCGGCCACGGCCAGGATGTTGCGGTGGATCGCAATGTCGTTCGCGCTTTCCACTACGCTTACTGGCGCTTCAGCCGCGGCGGATCAAATCGCCGAACATTCGAAGTTGAGCGCTTCGCAAACGCGTCCACACATACTGGTAATCGGGCGTGTTTCTCAGCACCCCGAAAAACATGCGCAAGCGCTCAACCAGATGGCGAGCTACCTTGCAGCGAAGCTTGGCCATCTCGGTATCACCGACGGCGCGGCGATCATCGCACCCGACAACGCAAGAATGATAAAAATGCTCCGCGACGGCAGGGTGGACGTCGTATCCGAGACAGCGCTGTCGGCTCTGCTCTTCGAAGAAGAGGCAGGCGCCAAAATCCTGCTGCGCGAGTGGAAGAAAGGCGCAGCCCAGTATCACACGGTGTTTTTTGCGCGCGCCGACAGTGGAATTCAATCACTTGCGGACCTTCGTGGGCGCAAGATTGCGTTCGAAGACCCTGGGTCGACCAGCGGTTACATCCTGCCGCTTGCTGTTTTGAACCGCTCCGGTTTGCCGGTCGTCGAGCTAGCCGACCCCCATTCGCCGGTCTCGCCCACGGAAGTCGGGTTCGCCTTTGCACATAGCGAACTCAATATCACGATGTGGGTGCAACGCGGATTGGTGTACGCGGGTGTGTTGAGCAACCTCGACTGGGAAGACGCGATGCGGGCACCCGAGGTTATCAAGAAGGATCTCGTCATATTCCATGAAGGACCTTCCTTTATCCGTTCGCTCCTCGTGGTCCGAGATGGACTGCGCGCAGACGTCGTCGGGGCCCTTCGGGACGCCCTCCTTGGCATTCACGAGGAGCCTGGCGCCAAGCCGATATTAGCTTCCTACAACAAGGTCACACGGTATGATGAAATCTCCGGCGAAGCGGATCAGCACCTCTTGGAGGCCCGAGAGGTTTATTCCTTCGTCCGCAGGACACTGGATTGGATGAAACCGAACAGCTGAATTCGAGCCGGTTGGGACGTGCATCGATGAACATCCGACTGCAGACGCGCCATACGTTGACTTTTCTCGGACTGCTTGCGCTCGTGCTCGCCGTTCTGTCGGGCGCGCTCTTGCTCCAGTTTCGTACGCTCACCAGCGAAATGCAGGAGTCCAGCAGCGATGCGATGGGCACGACGCTGTTGGAACAGGCAAGTGAATCAGGGTTGGCGCTTGGGACTTTCCTTGCGACGGCGTTACGGGCGCCGATTTATCAACTCGATTTTGCCAGCATCGGGCGATTGGCGGAAAGCGCCTTGAATCAGCCCAATGTCGCCTACGTCTACGTGTTCGACATTGAAGGCCGGGTTGTCCACGACGGCACCGAAGCACTGGAAAGTTATGGACTTCTGCTGCAGGACCCGGAGATTGAGTTGGCGCTCAAGTCGGCGCAGTCTGCGACGACGTTTGACGAAGTTCTGCTGCATGTTTCGGTCCCCATCGTCATCGGATCGCAGGTTCACGGTGGCGTACGCATCGGCATCTCCACCGACGACATCCGGTCCGAAATCGCGTCCGGTGCGAGCCTGCTGAAAGGCATCGGCGATAGCGGTTTCGCACGTCTTCTCCTGGCGACACTGTCGATAACGGTGCTGCTGATACTTGTCGGAATCGTTATCAGCATCTTACTGGCAAGAAATCTGGTGCAGCCGATCAGACTTCTTTCAGATTTGGCGCGCCGCATCGGTCGTGGCGAGTACGACGTCGATGTCCCGATTACGCGCCGCGACGAGGTCGGCGACCTTGCCCGTTCGTTCAAGGAAATGGCAGAGGAACTGGCGCGTGCGGCACACCGTAACGCATTGCTCGCTACCTTTGTCGAGCATGTCGGTGACGCGATCGAGGTCATCAATACCGATGCCGAAATCGAATACACCAATCCGGCGCATGAGCGG
>CAZCVU010000547.1:0-2198 GCA_964501745.1 uncultured Flavobacteriales bacterium
TGGAATGGCAATCAGTTCTTCGCACCCGAATCGATGTTAACCAAGGACGGCCGCCGCGTTATGTGGGCGTGGCTGCTCAAGGTGCCTGTTGCTCCAGACGGGATCCAGTCACTGCCGCGCGAACTGGAATTGCCGAAGGACGGTGTCTTGCGGATCAAACCACTGCGCGAGCTGGAACAACTCCGTTACGACGAGAAGATTGAAAGCAGGATCACGGTAAAGGGCGGCGCCTCGTATGAACTCAAGAACGTCGCCGGCGATGCAGTTGAATTGAAGCTGGAGTTCAAATCGCCGAAGGCGAAGAGTTTCGGCCTCGATGTGTTGTGTGACAAGAACGGCAAGAACGGCCTGAGGATTGCGGTAGATGCAAAGAGCAAGACGCTGAGGGTTGGCCCCGTCAACGCGCCGTTTACGCTGACCGATGGCGAGGATCTTACGCTGCGGGTGTTCATCGACAAGAACCTGGTAGAGGTCTTTGCGAACGATCGCCAGGCTGTGATGAATGCGCCCAGGCTCGTTTCCCTGGAGAACACCGGCGTTCGGCTCTTCAGTGACGATGGTGATCTGAAGGTCGAGACCATTACCTCATGGAAAATGAAGACGGTCTATCCAAAAGTCGCAGCCAGGCCGGTCGGCAAGGGGGCGACGTTTTTCACCGACAGCTTCGACGGCAAGATCGGGGCCGGGTGGAAGTGGTTGCGGGAAGACGCCGGTGCGTGGCGCATCAAGGACGGCGGGCTGGAAATCCGCGTTCAACCGGGCAAGGCGCACAACGTCAGGAACGCGCTACTTTGTCGGTCGCCGGATCGGAACAAGGGCAGGTACGCCATCGACATTACGATCACGAATCACACACGCCCGACGGTGCAGTACGAGCAGGCGGGTATCACGTTCTATCACAAAGGTCGGCCCGTGATGAAACTCGTCAAGGAACTGATCGACGGCAAGCTCTACATCATCCCCGGCCGCAAGCCGATGTCGGCCAGGACGGTGCAATTGCGACTGGTCATCGACGCCAATTCGTGGACGGCCCAATATCGCCCGGACGCCCAAGGCGAATTCCTTCCCGCCGGCAAGGGGCGACTGCCCGCGCCGGGCGAGGACCAGATTTCTATCCAATGCTACAACGGGCCGCCCAACGCCGAACACTGGATCCGTTTCGACGATTTCCGCATCATGAATCTTCCCGAGTGATCTTCGCGCAGACGCCGCCAACGTGAAGTTGGCCATGGAAGTTCATCACCTGCAAGTGAGTGATTGACAATCCTCTTCGTTCTTCACAATCTCGCATACATGTTTGGAAACACCTAGCAGGCCACTAAAAAACTCTGAAGGCGCTCAAGGATCAAATCATTCATGGATGTCAAGCCCTGAAAGCAGTGCGTGGTGAGGGATTTCAGAAACCAAAATTGGACTCGAAATTCTTATTCGCATGTTTCATCGGGTTTCTTAGTGGCCTGCTAGTGCTCTGTCACGTTCTGATTTTCGGACTCATCGTAGCAGGCACACTCCGTGTGCCGTAGCCTCCGGGCCGCGAACGGCACACGGAGTGTGCCTGCTACCTTTTCGCGACCCGAAAAGTGAACGCGGACACGGCACTAGGGTCAGGCTCATAAGCAGTGCGTGCACCGTGTCGGGGTGCCAACAAAGCCGGTTATACTGCACCTCTGTATTATGAATCTGGCAATTCACTCACTGAGCCTCCCTGATGCTACCTTTGGACCTCAATTGATCGAGAAGTCGTGCGCGCCTATCGCAGCATGTTGACCGACGCCCAGGTGGAAGAACTCGCCGGCCGCACACAGGCCGGCAGGAAGTGATTTGTGGTCATGAAATCGCGCCTGGTCATCATTCTCGCCGCCCTGAGTTTCACCTCGCCCGTCGTTGGCGAAACGACCGTTTCATATCGGCAACTCGTGTATCGCAACGACGTCTGGTATGGCTCGACGTATTGGTCCGGTCCGGATTGGACCCGCGTTGGCAAAGACTGGCACCATCCTGGTCAGAACACACCGAGTGTGCGGCGCTTCGTTGCTCCTCGCGACGGTCGCGCGACGATCAAGGGCCGCGCGTTCAAGGCGCATGTCGATGCAAAGACGGACGGTGTGCGTCTGTCGATACAGCACAACAAGAAAGAAATCTGGCGCAAGGAAATTGATGGGGGCGACGGCAAAGGAGTGAAAGTCGATATCGGCGTG
>CAZCVU010000548.1:0-2195 GCA_964501745.1 uncultured Flavobacteriales bacterium
AGCGTAGGGTAGGGGGCTATCAATTCCCCCCAGTTCCAGAACGGGCTCGACCCCGAAATCACGCGTCCGGATGTCGACACCGATGGCGATCGGGCGGCGCCCAAAGAGATCGCCAGAGCGGACAAGACCCGTAAAGAGCGAGAGCGGGAGGTTATCAACCGCCTCATATCCGAGATCTTCCAAAGCCTTTAGGGCGGACGACCGGCCGGCGCCCGACATACCCGTCACTAGAATTGCCCGCCCTTGCGGCGCGCTCCTGCGATCGATTTGGTCTGCCATCTTCAGTCGGCCTCGAAACCTATTCTAAGTCCCTGAACCTTGCCCTATGTGCACCCAGTTGGGCGAACCTAGTCACCATCCCTACGCCGGTTGCTGCAGCGGATGTCAAACCGCTGGCAAGCGCACGACAAACCGCGCGCCTCTGGCGGCACCATCGGCGTCATAGCGATTTTCTGCGCGGATCGTGCCGCCGTGCGCTTCAATGATCTGCTTAGAAATGGAGAGCCCGAGACCAGAATGAGTGCCGAACTTCTCGCCACGCGGGCGCTCCGTATAGAACCGATCGAAGACCTCATCGAGCTTGCCTTCTGGAACTCCAGGCCCCTGATCCTCAACTGCAGCTTCAATGAAGCGACCGTTGCGGTATGCTTTGAGGACGATCTGCCCATCCGGCGGCGAGAAGCTCGTAGCGTTATCGATGAGATTACGAAACACCTGCATGAGACGATCACCATTGGCGCTGACCCGCAGTTCCTGATCGTCAGGGAGTTCAACCACGACCGCTGAGTGCGCGGCGCCAGCCTCAGAGGAAAGCTTCGACAACATCACCAACATCTTCGAAACATCAACCAATTCCAGCTCCGCACGGCTCAACTCTGCATCGAGTCTGGAGGCATCCGAAATATCGCTAATCAGACGATCTAGGCGCTCCACGTCTTCAACGATGATGCCCATGAGCTTGCGCTGCTGCCCGGAATCATGGACACGCGCCGCGGTCTCAACCGCGCTGCGCAGCGACGTCAGCGGGTTCTTGATTTCATGGCTGACATCGGCTGCAAACCTCTCGATCGCGTCCATGCGTGCGTGAAGCGCATCTGTCATCTCCCGCAACGCGGCTGACAGCTCACCAATTTCATCGCCGCGTTTGCTCAGATCGGGAATTTGCTGGCTTTCACGGCCCAAGCCATGGCGCACCCGTTCGGCGGCAGCGGCCAGAAGCCGCACAGGCCGGGCGATTGTACCGGCAAGATAGAACGATAGAAGGACGGTAATGACCAATGCGCCGGCAAAGATCTGCAATATGGTAAGGCGGACATTGCGGACGGCGGCCTCGATTTCTGTACCGTCCTTGGACAGCATCACCGACGCCAACACCTGGCGGTAACGTTGTACTGGCTGCGAGTAAGACAATACCATGCCACCCGCGCCATCAAGACGGACCCGGCCGCTCGCCTCGCCGCCCAACGCGCGTCTGACTTCGTCGTAGTCCGTCGCAATCTGCTCTTTCGGCTCGTGGTAAAGCTCGTAGCGCTCATGCTGCGGCAGCCAGCCGGCGATCCAGTCCAAAGCATCCATCAGCGGGTTAAACACCGTGTTTGAGGCTTCCGGCGGCGGCAATTCCTGTACCCGTACGATGCCGCCACTACCTAGAAGCAGCCTACTGTCTGCAACCAAAGCGCCTCGAGCGACAAACAGACGTGCCCGCACCCGGGTAGTGGCGCTCAGACGCCGGATCATATCGCGTGCCGGTACCAGATTAAGTGCTTGATAGCCGGGCGCTACGCTTTCGATCGCACTTTCACCAATAGCGCCGGCGAATATCCCGCTTTCGATTTGCAGCGCCTCCAGTTCCGACACGATCAGACCGTCCCGATAGGGGCCGAGATAAAGCAGCCCGCCAATCGGAATCGCCAATGCCAGAATATTAATTGCCAGAATCTTGCGTGTAATCGGCGATAGAAACTTGCGCCGTTTCGGCACTCCAACATCGCTGACGAGTTTGCGCTCAGACATTCCTCTCAACTGTCGCGGTAGCGATAGCCAACACCATACAGCGTCTCAACTTGAGCAAATTCCGGTTCGATCTGTCGGAACTTCTTCCTCAAACGCTTGATATGACTATCAATTGTCCGATCATCCACATAGATGCTCTCGCCATAGGCGGCATCCATCAGCTGGTCGCGCGATTTTACGTG
>CAZCVU010000549.1:0-2191 GCA_964501745.1 uncultured Flavobacteriales bacterium
GAGCAGTATTTTGCCTGCCAATCTGAAAATTTCTCAACTCGGCGGGAGATCTGACCGATGGCGAAACCAAGTTCGATTGTGGTCAAGATGGTCAGCTCGGCTGACACCGGGTACTACTACGTAACAAAGAAGAATCCGCGCACCCAGACGGAAAAGCTGGAGATGCGAAAGTATGATCCGGTCGTCCGCAAACATGTCGCCTTCAAGGAAGGCAAGATCAAGTAACGGCATGTGCACCGTCGGATTTTATGCAAGCCGCCCCGCCTGGGCGGCTTGTTTCATTGCGGGCTGTCAATGACGGCATGCGACCGTCGTTCAGCAGGACATGCCGAACACTGATGCAAGCCAGCCACGGACCATACAGAATCGGCATCGATCTGGGGGGCACTAAGATCGAGGCGGCAGTACTTGCACCTGATGGCTGCGTCGTGATCCGCCGACGCGAGGCAACGCCGCGGGGAGATTACGATGCCACACTCGCGCTGATGACACGGCTGGTGCACGAACTGGAGCTCGAAGTTGGGCAACGCTGCAGTGTCGGCGTTGCCATCCCTGGCACAATCTCGGCCGCGACCGGGCGGGTAAAGAACGCCAACTCCACCTGGGTGATCGATAAGCCGCTCGATCGTGACCTTGAACGTTGCCTGGAGCGTCGGGTCCGCATCGCCAACGACGCCAACTGCTTCGCGCTATCGGAAGCAACCGACGGCGCAGCGGCCGACGCGAAGGTGGTATTTGGCGTCATCCTCGGCACTGGCGTCGGTGGTGGATGTGTTGTGCACGGCGAACTCCTCCAGGGGATCAACGCGGTGGCCGGCGAGTGGGGGCACAATCCTCTGCCCTGGCCGCGCGACGACGAACGTCCCGGCGATCGCTGTTATTGCGGACAGAATGGATGCATCGAGACATTTCTGTCCGGCCCCGGGCTTGCCCGGCGCCATTTCAGACAGACGGGCGAAGAGCTTGACGCCGCCACGATCGTCGCGCGCGCAGCCGCCGGCGAGGACACAGCCGAGGCCAGCTTGGATCTCTATGAGGACCAACTTGCCCGCTCGCTGGCGACGCTAATCAACGTCGTCGACCCCGAGGTGATTGTCCTGGGCGGCGGCATGTCCAACGTCAAACGGCTCTACGACCAAGTCCCCCGACTCTGGCAACAATGGGTGTTCTCGGATCGCGTTGACACCCGGTTAGTGCCGCCATCGCATGGCGATTCGAGTGGCGTAAGGGGTGCCGCCTGGCTGTGGCCGGAAGAGTCATCATGATGCCCGACGCGATGCCTGCATTATGCCGCGATTGTCATGCCGAATGGCCGGCAGGGACCTCCGGCGAACGCTGCCCGGAATGCGGATCGCCGCGTCTCTTGCGCCACCCTGAACTGGACCGTTTGGCACTGGCCCATATCGACTGCGATGCGTTCTACGCCACGATCGAAAAGCGCGACGACCCAGACCTTGCCGAACGTCCAGTATTGGTGGGCGGCCGGAAGCGTGGCGTCGTAATGGCCGCTTGCTACGTCGCTCGCATCTACGGTTGCCATTCCGCGATGCCGATGTTTCAAGCACTCAAGGCCTGTCCCGACGCCGTGGTCATCAAGCCCAATATGGCGAAATATGCGGCAGTCGGAAAGCAGGTGCGCGCGCTGATGCGCGAGACCACACCGCTTGTCGAACCGCTGTCGATCGATGAGGCGTTTCTCGACCTTTCCGGAACGGAAAAGCTCCATCATGGCAGCCCAGCGCGTACGCTTGCGCGCCTTAGCAACCGTATCAAGCGTGAGATCGGCGTCACCGCGAGTATCGGCCTGAGCTACAACAAGTTTCTGGCAAAGGTTGCATCGGATTTGGATAAACCGCTCGGTTTCGCCGTGATCGGCCGTGAGGAGGCCGTGCGTTTCCTGGCAAAACGTTCTGTATCAACGATCTGGGGCGTCGGGAAATCGCTCAAGGAAAAACTAAGATCTGACGGCATTACGACGATAGGGCAGCTGCGAGCCAGCGATGAAGAAAAGCTCGTGGCGCGATACGGCGTCATCGGCAGGCGCCTGCACAAATTTTCCCACGGCCAAGACGATCGCGGGGTGTCGCCGCACTCGCGAGCGAAGAGTATTTCCGCCGAATCAACGTTCAACGAGGATCTACGCGATTCCCGTGCCTTGGCGAAGCGCTTGTGGCCACTCTGCGAAAAAGTG
>CAZCVU010000550.1:0-2181 GCA_964501745.1 uncultured Flavobacteriales bacterium
ATGGCCGGCATCGGCGTCCAGCAGGTCCACCGTGCACAGCCCCCAGCCGCGGCGCGATCGGCGGTCCATGTAATGATGGAAGACATCCGTACCTAACAGGCCATGTGTGCGCGCTTCCATTTCACACCAGGCGAACGCGGCGCCGCAGCTTGCATCAAACAGAAGCGCGGCATTTTCTTCAATACCGAAGCGCTTCTCCGTCGCCTCGTGCACGGCCATCCAAAAGTGGCGCGGCACCAGAATCATCGGCATGCCGTCAACTGACCATACACCGGTATCGGCATCGACAGAAACAGGGACCGGTAAGGATTCGCTCATTCTCTTGACCTCAAAGAACTGCTTCAAATGATCAGCCCGATTATCCTATGTCGATCTCGAAATCGCCAAAACGGTTGACCGTTAAAAGTTGATTTTCCCACACGACCAGGGTCGATCCCTCTGTCTCGATGATCGCGACACCGGCAATCTTGTTACCGGCCTCAAGCCTATCGCCGTCGAAGGTCTCGACGTCCTCGTGATTTTGGGCTTCCGGCAAAAAGACGCGACGCGTTCCCTTCGAGGCCTTGGACGGATCGGCACCACTGATTTCGGATTCCTTCGGAGCGATCGCGGCCACGCGGCCAACAGCCTCAACGCGGCAGCTGACAAACTCCGCCGGATAGCCCGTCATGCGGTAGTGATAAAGCGCATCATGGGCATCTTCAAAGGCTGTAACGATGTGCTCGATGTCCGACGCCGTCAAATTTTCATTTGCCGGCACCGGTGTTTCGATTTCATACACCTGACCGGAATAGCGTGCATCGATATAGCGGCGCATAACGACATCACCGTTCGCCATTCCCTCGGCCGCAAGCCGTGTCCAAAGTATTTTTTCCATCTCGCCGTAAAGCGCGGACAGCTTGCCCACATCCGCGTTGACCGCCGTGACGTTGAACGAACGCATCAGGTTATGGGTCACGTCCGCCCGCATCAGACCGGAGGCGCAGAGCACACCGGGCCATCGCGGCACGATGACGCGCTTGATGTCGAGTCCGCGCGCCAGCATCCCGGCCTGGAGCGGGCCGGCGCCGCCGCCAACCACAAGGGTAAACGGCCTCGGGTCGATGCCACGCTCGACAGACAAAAGGCGCATGGCGCCGGTGAGTCGGCTGTTCATGATATCGACAATGCGCGCCGCCGCGCCGGTTACATCGAGACCCAGTGGACCGGCGATATGCGTTTCGAGGGCCTTCTCGGCGATATCGGGGTGGAGTTTGGTGAGTCCGCCAAGGAAATAATCCGGATTGATGTATCCCAAATGGACAAAGGCATCCGTCAATGTGGGTTGCTCTCCGCCGCGGCCGCAGCAGGCGGGGCCGGGATCCGCACCAGCGCTTTGGGGACCGATACGCAGGGCGCCGCCATTGTCGATCCAGGCGATCGAGCCGCCGCCCGCGCCGATGGTGTGAACATCGACCGAGGGTATGGCGATCGGTTCGTTTTCCAGACGCTTTCCCTTGGTGATTGGGATGGTGCGGTTCGGCAGCACGCACACATCGAAACTGGTGCCGCCGGTATCGATGGTCATGACGTCCTTGCTGCCGGCCAATTCGCCGTAATAGACGCCGGCAAGGGCGCCGCCGGCCGGCCCGCTGGCAACCAACGGCAGCGGATTTTCGAGCATTGCGTCGATTGACGCATGGCCGCCGTTGCACTGCATGACGAGGGGATCTTGTTTGAGACCGAGCTTCCTGAGGTGTTGGCGGAAGGTTTCGAGATGGGCGCCGGTCTCAACCATGATCCCGGCACTCAAAACCGTACAAAAGGTCCGTTCCCATTCTCGGATTGTGGGCAGGATATCGACGCTCGCGACCACCGGTACGCCAGGGAGTTCCGCGCGCATAATGGCTTGGGCGCGGCGTTCATGATCGGAATTCATGAACGACCACAAAAACGCGATGGCGACGGCCTCGACACCTTCTTTCTTGAGAAACTTGGCCGCCTCGCGAACATCATCCTCGTGAAGCGGCAAGATTTCCGCGCCAGCCTGATCGATGCGCGCGCGAACCGGCCGCCTCAGATGGCGGTCAAGCAGCGACCATGGCGGCGGCGCCCGCAGGTTCCACCGGTCGGGCTTGTTTCCCTCGCGGAACCACAGAATATCGCGGTGGCCATCGGTGCACAGAAGGCCGGTTTTCGGTA
>CAZCVU010000551.1:0-2178 GCA_964501745.1 uncultured Flavobacteriales bacterium
TGGCTGAAAGAGCATGATATCGACCTAAAGAAATAGCTTCGTTTGCATGTTGCAAGGGGCCGGCTGTTCGATCAGCCGGCCCTTTTTTTCTTGCCGTGAGCAGACTGGCAGCGCATTGAATTTGCGGGCAACGGGAGAAATGCCATGAATCGTAGCGAGGAACGCGCAATCGAGTGGGAATGCCAACGGGTCTTGCTGCAGAACCTGCAGCACGTGGATCAAAGGAACTATGAAGCAGCGGCAAATTCGTACACGGCGGATGCAATCTGGTCGGTGGATGGCATGACACTGAAGGGACGCGACGAAATTCTGGAGGCCCTGTATCCAGCTTTAGGCGACGGCACGATTCGTCATGTCTTTACCAACACCGTCGTAAACGTGATCGATGCTGACCATGCGGAAAGTCGATCCTACCACAGCATCTACTACACGCCCGAAGCGAGGATCGAAGATCAAGAGGGCCCACTGCCGTTCGAGGGACCGCACCGTATCGGCGATCAGGCAGTCAAGATGGAACGCACCGAGGAGGGTTGGCAGATCGCGTCGCTGCAATCGACCACCATCTTCAGACGCAATCCTGACGAACCGACGTCGATCGAAAGATGGGCTAACGAGGAGGGGAAAGGGTAGGACGCGGCGGAGCAGCAGTTCGATCGGAAAGCTTTCCAGCCAAGTGTGACGAGGACGCGTTATGCGGATTGCGGTGATGGACGATTACCTCAAAGTCGTCGACCGGCTGGCCGACTGGAGCGAGGTTCGCGCTCGTGCGGAGCTTGAGATCTTTGATCGGCATTTGGGAACCGAAGAGCAAGTCGTGGCGGCTCTTACTGATTTCGACATCGTCGTCGCTCAGCGCGAACGCACACAGATTCCGGGAACTCTCCTCGAGAGATTGCCAAAGCTAAGACTTTTGGTGACGACGGCGATGCGCAACCGGGCGATAGATTTGGCCGCGGCGCAGCGCTGTGGCATTGTCGTCTGCGGTACGCCGGTCCACCCCTATCCGCCGTCTGAACTAACCTGGGCGCTGATTCTCGCTCTCGTTTGCCGCATTACTCATCACGATGCGACGGTGCGCGCTGGCAAGTGGCTGTCTGGCCTGCACGGCGCGCTGCACGGCAAGACCCTTGGCATTCTAGGCCTCGGTGTTTTGGGTAAGCAGGTCGCGCTGGTTGCGCCGGCCTTCGGCATGGACGTCGTCGCCTGGAGCCGCAACCTGACCGACGCAGAGGCCGAGGCAAACGGCGCTCGGCGTGTGGAACTGGACGAGTTGCTTCAAGTCTCCGACATCATCAGCGTGCATCTGTTTCTCGGGCCGGAGATGAAGGGTCTGATAGGTGCTCGCGAGTTCGCGCTGATGAAACCAAGCGCATATCTCGTCAACACGGCACGGGGTCCGATCGTCGACGAGGCGGCCATGGTTGAGGCGTTGGCCAGTGGCAGAATCGCCGGCGCCGGGCTCGACGTCTATGACGAGGAGCCGTTACCGGCCGACCACCCCTTGCGGAGCCTCGCCAACACCGTGCTGGTCCCGCACGCCGCGGGCCTCACCGAAGACGGATTATCGGTGATGTATGGTGGCGCAGTGGAAGACATAATGGCCTATCTCGACGGCTCACCGATCCGCGTCCTGAACGCATAGGATTGAACAGCCACAACTCAAGCTGGGGTTTTGCAATCCAACTATGGCAGGCTGTGGAACACCCCCTAATCATCGAAGGAAGAACGCATGGCCGACA
This sequence comes from uncultured Flavobacteriales bacterium, assembly GCA_964501745.1. Lineage (GTDB taxonomy): Bacteria > Pseudomonadota > Alphaproteobacteria > UBA8366 > CAVOAK01 > CAVOAK01. The sequence continues at coordinate 1,740 of CAZCVU010000551.1, forward strand.
AGATGAAGATCGCGGTACTCGGCGGCGGACACAGTGCGCAAACCATGGCGGCCGACCTGGCTCTCGCCGACGCTTCGGTCAACCTCTGCGATCTACCCGATTTCGCGGACAGCATCGCGCATGCCTTGAAGACGCGTAGCCTCGAAAAGTACGGCTCGGAGGGTTCGACCGGCCGCACCGGACTCGCAAAACTCAATCTGGTAACGACCGTTGTCGCCGAGGCGGTGGATGGCGTCGAGCTCATTTTCCTCGCTGTCCCGGCCTACGGGCATATGGCGTTCTACGAGGCACTCGTCGACACCCTGCAGGATGGTCAGACCGTCGTCACCGTGCCCGGTTGCTGGGGCGCGCTCCGGCTGTCGCGGCTTCTGCATCATGCAGGCTCGAAGCGCCAAGTCACGATCGCCGAGACCAGTCAGTGTATGCATGTCTGTCGGGC
>CAZCVU010000552.1:0-2176 GCA_964501745.1 uncultured Flavobacteriales bacterium
ACCTCGCCCATGAAATGCAGCCCCAACATCATCATCCGGGCAATCCAGAAGAAGATGATGTCGAAGCCGGTGACCAGCACGTCGGTCGGGTCATAGCGCTCGACTTCCGGCGTTTCCTCAGGCCAGCCAAGCGTCGAAAACGGCCACAGACCTGACGAGAACCAGGTGTCGAGTACATCCTCATCGCGGGTCAGGGTCACCGACTCGCCATAATGCGCCGCTGCCGCCATGGCGGCTTCATCCTCGCTCTCCTCCACGAACACCGTACCGTCAGGGCCATACCAGGCCGGGATTTGGTGCCCCCACCACAGTTGTCGTGAAATGCACCAGGGCTGGATGTTGCGCATCCAATCGAAATAGGTCTTCGTCCAGTGCTCGGGCACGAACCGCGTGCGCCCGTCTTCGACGGCGGCGATCGCCGGTTTGGCCAGCGTCGCCGCGTCGGCATACCACTGGTCGGTCAAGAACGGTTCGATCGGCACGCCGCCGCGGTCGCCATAAGGCACCGTATGCGTCTGCTGCTCGATGCGATCGACCAGCCCCTGAGTTTCCAGATCGGCAACGACGCGCTTGCGCGCCTCGAACCGGTCGAGTCCGCGATAGGACTCGGGAACGGTCTCGTTCAACTGCGCCGACTCGTCGAAGATATTGACCATTTCGAGGTCATGCCGCCGACCAACCTCGAAATCGTTGAAGTCGTGGGCCGGCGTCATCTTGACGGCGCCCGATCCCTGTTCCGGATCGGCGTAGTCGTCTGCGACGATCGGAATGCGCCTTTCCGCCAATGGCAGCAGCACGTGTTTACCAATCAAATCGCGATAGCGTTCGTCTTCGGGGTGGACCGCTACCGCGGTGTCGCCAAGCATCGTCTCCGGCCGGGTTGTAGCTACAGTTATGTATTTATTTTCAACGTCTTCCAGTGGATATTTAAAGTACCATAGTTGCCCATCCACCTGGGTCTGCTGGACCTCCAGGTCGGAAATTGCCGTTTGCAGCTTGGGATCCCAGTTGACCAGGCGCTTGTCCTTATAGATCAGTCCCTGCCTGTAGAGCTCGACAAACACTTTAGTGACGGCGCGGCTCAGGCCTTCGTCCATTGTGAAGCGTTCGCGTGACCAGTCGCAGGAGCAGCCAAGGCGGCGAAGTTGCTGAGTAATGAGATCGCCGGACTGTTCCTTCCATTCCCATACCTTATCCAGGAAAGCCGAGCGTCCGACTTCTTGACGCGAGGTTCCGGCCGCCTCGAGTTCGCGCTCGACGACCATCTGCGTTGCGATACCCGCGTGATCCGTGCCTGGTTGCCAGAGTGCGTCACGCCCGCGCATGCGCTCTCGGCGGATCAGAATATCCTGCAGGGTATAATCGAGGGCGTGACCCATGTGCAGGCTACCGGTCACGTTGGGCGGTGGGATAACTATGGTGTAGGGTTCGGCATTGTTGCGCTGGCCGCCGGCCGCGAAGGCGTCCGACTCCTCCCAACGTGCATACTGCTTTGCCTCGACCTCATCCGGCCGGTACGTCTTGTCCAGCATCGCTGAACCACCTTCGTAAATCTGGAGTTATCCTGGCCGCAGCCTGGCGCCAAGCCCCGTCGCTATATCTTTGAGCGATCCCGGATCAGTTGTCCTTGGCCGCGTTCGCCATCCGCTGAACTTCGCGTTTGACGACCTCCTCGACCACCGATGGCAGATTCTCGTCAAGCCACTCCCGCAGCATCGGTCGCATCAGTTCCTTTACCAATTGTTCAAGCGTCCGATCGGCACGGCCCAACGGCACGTCCCGCCCGGCCAAGCTCTGCGCGAGTTGCGACAACGCCGCTGTGCTCACCGCTTCGGCGGCGGGCGAAACCAGGGCGTCGTCTGCCACTTGTGGTTCCTCGATCGGCTCGAGTTCCATGGGCGGCAGCGGTTCAGGCTCAAGCTCAAGAACTTCCTCCTCAAGTTCGAGCGGCTCCTCCTCAACCTCCTCGGTCAGTTCGAGCTCAACCTCTTCCGTCTCGTCCGTTAGTTCGAGCGGTTCTTCTTCGGGCTCGGGTTGTGGTTCAGGCTCGGGTTCGGGCGCGGGTGCAGGCTCCGGTGCTGGAGGGGCTTCCGCCTCCACCGCTTCGCCGCCTTCGTCACTGTCCTCGGAAATGATCTTCCGAATGGACGAAAGGATTTCTTCCATTGACGGTTCT
>CAZCVU010000553.1:0-2170 GCA_964501745.1 uncultured Flavobacteriales bacterium
TCTAAACGACGACTTCACGCAGACGGTGATCATGCGGACGGCAGAAATGCAGTGGCAAGCAAGCCCCAGCCCAACCGTTTGGCGCAAACGACTCGACCTTGCAGGCGAAGCCGAGTCTGGTCGCGTCACGTCGGTCGTGCGCTACGACCCCAATAGCGCGTTTCCGACGCATCCGCATCCTGATGGCGAGGAGATCTTTGTGCTCGAAGGCGTGTTCTCCGACGAGCATGGGGACTATCCCGCCGGTACCTTCATTTTGAACCCGGAGGGATTCAGACACGCGCCGTTTTCCAAAGAGGGCTGCGTAATCTTTGTCAAACTTCGCCAATATCCGGGCCTGAACCGCAAGCAGATCAAAATCGACAGCAACGTTGCGACCTGGCAGACGACGAAGTTTGACGGTGTTGAAATGCTGTCACTCTACAAAGAGGACGCCTACCCTGAAGATATCCATTTAACGCGGTTTGCCGCCGGCACCAGCGTTCCCGGGCATGTTCACCGCGGCGGCGAAGAGATCTTTGTCCTCGACGGCGTGTTCAGCGACGAGGCCGGCGATCACGCTGCGGGGTCCTGGCTCCGCTACCCGATCGGCAGCCGCCATTCCGATTGGACGGCTGACGGCTGCTTGATCTACGTAAAGACGAACCACCTGCTCGACGCACCTGCCCCTCGCGACGGCTAGCCAAAAGCGCCGGAACTCGGTTTGCGAACTAGTCCTCCGGCTGGCCCACCACCATGTCGCGGAGCGTAATGATGCCAACTGGCGTTCGCGAGGCATCCACGACCAGCGCCCGCGAAAGATCGAACCGCACCAACAGCCGAACCGCGTAGCGGATCATCATATCCGCCGCCAGAGTGACAACCGGCTTCGACATGATCTCATAAACGTTGACGCGATCGGGCGAACGATTTTCGGCGATCACCTCACGAGCGATATCCGAGACGACAAGAAGTCCGTATTCGTCTGTCTCGTCGCGCCGGCTGACGGCAAGTGAGCTAACCCCCGTATCGCGCATCAGCTCGATGGCTTCGTGGACGGTGGCGGTGCGCTCAATCGTCCGCACGGTCGCCGACATCACGTCGCCGACGAGAAGATCTCTCGTTTCGTTCATACTTCGTCCTCGATCTCATGAAGGATTGTACTGAGCTGCGTCTTGAGGCCAATCGCGTCCTCGATGGCTACTTGGAAGGCAATACCAGCACCCGGCTCGTCGTCGAATTTGCCGGCTTCGGCGATGGTCTCAAGGATCATGCGCGCCAGCGGTTCGGCCACCAAGAACAGCAAGACATCGCGCCGCGCCGCCAAATCCAGGCCCAGGAACGTCTTCTCCGGCCTCAGTCCCTCACCGCGCACCGACGTGATGATGGTGGCACCGGTAGCGCCGGCAGTACGGGCCGCATCCATGACGGCCTCCGACTTCTCGTCAGCAACCAGCGCCATAATCAGTTTGAGGTTCATGTCTCCTCCTCCGCAGCATTACTTTTGCCGCGTTTCAGGGCCGATGTCAGCATCGCGTAGCCAAGGACGGAAATGATCGGGAAAACGCTGGCGAAAGCCACCAGCCCAAATCCGTCTATCAGCGGACTGCGCCCAGGAATTACGGCAGCGAGCCCAAGTCCGAGTGCGGCAACCACCGGCACTGTCACCGTTGAGGTTGTCACGCCGCCTGAATCGTAAGCAAGCGGAATAATGGGGCGGGCCGCGCGGACCGTCTGGATAACAACCACCGCATATGCAGCAATGATGTAGTACGGCAACGGCGTACCGGTGACAATTCGGAATGCGCCCAATGACACACCAACCGCAACGCCCAATGCGACCGCCAGACGCAGGCCCCAGGCAGTGATCGCGCCACCGGAGATTTGTTCCGCCTTGATCGAAACAGCGATCAGCGCCGGCTCCGCCAAGGTCGTCGCAAAACCGGTCGCCGCCGCGAACACATAGACCCAGGTGAAATCGCGCCAATCGACAACCGCTATCCCCGATTCCGTCACCGAGGCTTGGAGTTCCGCGACCTTGCCATGAGTGAGTTGCTCAGCCATCGACCTACCGAGCGGAAAGAGACCTTGTTCGAGCCCCACAAGGAAGAGCGTAAGCCCCACCACAACATACACCAAGCCAGATGCTGACTGCTTCCAGTCGCTGGGCAGGCGGCGGATAACCAACACT
>CAZCVU010000554.1:0-236 GCA_964501745.1 uncultured Flavobacteriales bacterium
TCATTATGCCGAGCGCAACGACAATTATGCCGACGGCGTCGAGAACCGCACCGGCCCGCAGCATATGCCGTATTTCCACGACACCGCTGCCGAATATGACCGCATTGGGCGGCGTCGCGACCGGCAGCATAAAGCCGAGGGTCGCGAACAAAGCGACCGGTAGCGTCAGAAGCAGAGCAGGCTCTCCCATACCTATGGCCACGCCACCCGCCACCGGCAAGAACACAGCCGCCATT
>CAZCVU010000554.1:246-2159 GCA_964501745.1 uncultured Flavobacteriales bacterium
CCGTATTGCTGGCCAATTCGCCAACAAACACGATCAGCGCACCGACTGCCAACAACAGCACAAACACGGGCAGCGCATTCAACGTGGTCATTTGCGCTCCGATCCAGCCAGCCAGATCGGATTCGCCGATCGCGGCTGCGAGGGCCAAGCCGCCGCCAAACAGAATCAGCACGTCCCAGCGAATCGTCGCGGCCTCGGTCCAGGTTAGAAGAAATCGTCCGCGTCTGAGGTCGACCGGCAGTAAGAACAGCAGCAGCGCACCGGTCATTGCTATGCCGGGATCGGACAAACGCAGCCAAGGTAGAACCGCGTTCAGGAACGGCCTGAGAATCCAACACAACGCGACCAGGATCATCACGCTTGCCACCAGGCGTTCGGCACGCGAAATCGGCGCAAGTTCGGCCCGCTTCACCGCAATCGCCTCAGCTATTTGAAGGGAGCCAGGACCGCCGACGCGAAAACTCAACCGCGTCAATACGAACCACGCGAGAGGCAGCAGGACCAGCACCATCGGCACGCCGATCAGCATCCAGCGAAGGAAACTGATCTCAATGTCATAGGTCTCGGCCATGAATGCCGCGAACAAGGCGTTGGGAGGGGTTCCGATAATCGTTCCCATGCCGCCGATGGTTGCTGCGTAGGCGATGCCAAGCAGGAGCGCCGGCGCAACGCTTTCTCCCGGTGTCTCTTCGTTCTGTGGCAAGCTCGTGACGATCGATAGTCCGATCGGCAACATAACCATCGCCGTCGCGGTGTTGCTGACCCACATGCTGAGAAATGCCGTTACGGCCATGACACCGGCGACCACACCCCGCGGGCTTGAGCCGGCAAGACGCAACACCGTCAGAGCAAGCCGCTTATCCAGGCCCCAGACGTGCATAGCCCGCGCCAAAAGGAAACCACCGAGAAACAGAAAAATCAGAGGATGCGCGTAGGACGGTGTCGTCGCCTCGATGCTACGGACACCAAACGTCGGAAACAGGATCAGCGGCAGCAGCGCCGTTACAGCAAGCGGCAGTGCCTCGGTCATCCACCAAATGGCCATCCAAACGCCCGCCGCAGCGATCCACCAGCCTTGCTCCGACAGGCCCTCCGGCGTCGGACTAGCTACTAAGAGCGTGGCCGCTATTGGTCCGGCGAGCAACCCGACCAGGCGGTGGCGTGGAAAGACTGGTGGTTCCATATCTTCGATCGACGTGTCTTTATTCCAGCCTTGGAATTCCGCGATTAGCTATATGCGAGCACAATCAAGCTGCTGCAAGAAGCCATAATTAGCCGACACAGGACGACAAATGGTGGAAAGCGCCAAGGAAGGGCAAATACGGGCGAGAGATGACCGTGCCGGTTCACATGCCGAGTGTAAGCAAATGTTTGCAATCGATGTACTTGCAACCGCGTCACAGCGTTTGGACTGCTAAAGGATAGCACTGGCAAATGGATAGTCTTCTGGAGCTGTTGTTAGGTGGAACTGGCCTCGATCTCTGGAGCTTTGCTCTGCTATGCGGCGTGTCGTTCCTCGGAAGCTTCACGACAGCGGCGTTAGGACTCGGCGGCGGCATTTTGGTCCTAGCGACGATGACGTTATTCTTTTCGCCCGCCGTGCTGATACCGGTTCATGGGGTGGTACAACTAGGGTCGAATGTCGGGCGCGCCGCATTGATGTTTCGCAGCGTCCTGCGCGAAATACTGCCGGTCTTTCTGATCGGCACGATCCTCGGCGCTGCTGTCGGTGCGAATTTGGTGGTCGTACTGCCGATATCTTTGCTGCAGGTAATTCTCGCGATCTTCATTCTCTACGCCACTTGGGGCCCAAGGTTTCACGCCAGCAAGCCAGGCAACATAACGTTCTTTGGCGTTGGTGTCTGACGTCAGCGCCTTTGGGACAGATTGAGGTGTTTTCATAAGGGAGGATT
>CAZCVU010000555.1:0-2156 GCA_964501745.1 uncultured Flavobacteriales bacterium
GCATCGGGCACCAGCGACTCGAACTCCTTGGGAAACTCCAGCACCGCGACGTTCATCATCGACTGCATGCCCAACGCGTTGGCATATGCGATGATCTGATGCACCAGTTTCTCGCCCGCCGCGGCCGACTCCTTGTACGGCGCGCCGCGCAGCGGCAAGTCCGGATTCCAGTACTCCGGTTCGTCGCCGAAAAGTTCACGCCCCGGCATGTCGTCGGTGATCGGGTACTTAAAGTCGTAACAGAGCGTCGTCCAGTTGCGCTCGATGCCGTCGATTTCAAGATGAAGAAACGGCTGCCAGGGATAGATCGCCACGTGAATGCAGTTGTACGACAGCTTCGCCAGTTGATGCAGCACGGGTTTGTAATCGTCAAAGCCCCAGTTCTCCGGGCCGAAACCCAGGTCGTTGATCACCCGCCAACTGCGCACCGACATCGTCGGCTCGCGCACGATGTCGACGTCTGGAAGATGAAACTCACCCGCGTCGCGCGGATAAACGTCTTCTTCCAGCAGATGACCAACGCCGTAGCACTCGGCGAGCTGCGACACCGCCCACAGTGTCGCCGCCGCACTGCCTCCGCCGACGGTGATCGTCTTGTCGCCCGTTCGCCGGATCACCACGCCCTGTTCGCTAACCTCGCGCCAACCGTCGCGCGTGTGCGGATTGGTTGACGGGTTGCCGACGATGAACGTCGCATCCGCGCTCGCGTCCGGCTCGTCCACCACGGCCGCGTCCACCTCAAACAGCCGCTTGAGGTACCCGACCAGATCGTCCACGGCGATCCGCTCGGTTTCACTGATCTCGGCTCCACGGACAATGACGATTCGCATGGCGTATTCCAATCCATCAAAAGGAGCGGCGGGTGCAGCAGTTCGCTCGGCAAACATGATATATGAGGATGGACCCCCGTTTACGGATTCGGCCGCACACGATACGCACATCGCCGCGCGCCGGTTACGATGTGTTCGGTGCGCTCAATGTTCACGTCCGCGCCCAACACGGCCTGAAACACTTCCAACTCCGCGCCGCACAAACCCGTGCACGCCTTCGCCGCGAAGCAGATCGGACAATGGTTCTCCAGCAGCAGCAGCGCGCCATCGTCGCTTTCCGCGTCCTCTTCCAACACCTCGGCCATGTAGCCTTCCTGCGTGCGAATCTCGGCCAGCGCTTCAAGTCGACGGCGCAACGACGCGCCCCCGGGCCGGGGCACGCGGCGGCGATAGTCCTCGATCTGCGCCGCGGCCCGCGTGTCCAGCAATTGCTGCATCCCCGTCGGGCCGAACGCTGTCGCCATGCTCTGGATGAGGCCGACCGTCAGATCCGCGTGGCCGTCGGGAAAGAATCGGTCCGCCTGACCGGTCAGCCCCCACAGCTTGGCGGGTCGGCCCACCGGCTGGTCCCCCGGTTGGGTCTGCTCCTCGTAATCCACCAGCCGCTGCTCCTGCAGCGAGTAGAGGTGCTGCCGCACGGCCATCGCCGAGATCCCCAGACGCTTAGCCAGTGCATCGGCGCGGGTGGGCCCGTGCTGCTTAAGCAGGTCCATAATCGCCCGTTTACTGTCCAAACGGGCGTTTTCTGCCTCAGAATCTCGATCCATGCCTTATTTCTAAAGCATTTACTTGACAAAATCAACTCTCCCCGCTAATTTATAAAGATATAGCTTTATAAACTGGCCGCCCAATGTAAGGAGAACTCCATGACCGCTCAACTCGAACACGCCAACATGACCGTGACCAGCCTGGACGAGGCCGTCCGCTTCCTCACTACCGCCCTGCCCGATTTCCAACCCCGCGGCGGGGGCGACTCGGCCAACGGCGGCCGATGGCTCCATGTCGGCACCGACGACTCCTACATCGCCCTTCACGAACCCGCCACCGCCGATGAAACCGCCCAAACCCCTTCTCGCGGCCCGGTCAACCATCTCGGCTTTGTCGTCGACGACGCCGACTCCCTCCACCAACGCCTCACCGACGCCGGCTATCGCCAGGGATACGTCGCCCCGACCCATCCCTATCGCAAACGCGTATGCTTTCTCGATAACGACGGCGGCGAATGGGAATTCGTCCAGTACTTGTCTGATAACCCGAGCCAGCGCAACGACTGACCCCCTCCCCGAAACTCGATCCAGTTGATCTGAGAGAATCCAACCGGCGTGA
>CAZCVU010000556.1:0-2154 GCA_964501745.1 uncultured Flavobacteriales bacterium
GGGATTCGAGCTTTGAGGCGTTGAAGGAGGACGTGCAACAGCACGGCCAAACCGAGCCGGGCATCATCGCCCGTTCCGGTGTATTGATAAACGGAAACACGCGACGAGCCGCTTTCATGGAGCTCAACCTGGAGCACATGCGCGTTGGGGTGCTTCCAGCAGATGCTGGCCACGACGACTTCGTTTCCATCGAACTATCGCTCCAGCTCCGCAAGGACCACAGGCGCGACTACTCGTTCATGAATAACTTGCTGGCGCTCGAAGAGCGTGTGAATGCAGGCCGACCAAAATCGGAGATCCTGCGGGAGTTCCGGATCAAGGAAACCACCTATAACCGTAACTTGTGGATTCTGGAGTTTGTAAGGGAGGCGATCGACCGTAGCCGGGTGGAGGTTGGCGACGGAAAGAGTGTCTCACTCCGACTCGTCGACTTCGAGATACACCAGGGAAAGGTTGAAGAGCTCTACAGGAAGTACACAAAGATGAAGGTGAGCTCACCCACCGAGGCCGAAGCTGTGAAGGAATCGCGCCTCTTAGCCATCGTTTTCGACAAGTCAAAGACCGATCTGCGCTGGATCGGACATGACTTCCATGAGAAGTATCTGACGGGGCTTCAGCCATCTCAGGCGCCGGCTAGTACCGAAGTGACGATCCCTGGTACATCAGTCGTCGTTCCAGGCCATGGCCCTGAGGTGGAAGCCCTTCGGGGGATCACGACCGATGCACTCCAGGCGCGAGCAACGGTGACCCAGACCCAATCGGGCGCTGCCTCGCCTGAACAGGTGACCGCGGCGCGCGAGAAGCTCGAGGGAATCGACGAGGTGCTGGACAAGGGCCTTGAGCAGGCGGGCAAGACTGGACGGCTCCTCATGAGAAAGCTCGCGCCCGCTGATCGGCTTGGCGATGCAAAGGACGCCCTCCAATTGGCTTTGGATGCAGCAGTTGAAGCGCGTGCAACCGGAGATTTCAACCCCGACGATATTGATGCCGTGCTAACGGAGATCAACGGGTGCTTGCAAAGACTTGCTCAACTGGTGGCGCGTTCGGAAGATGGTGAAGATGGCGAAGGCCTCAGGTGGCTTCGCTTGGCCGGATCCCTTGAGGTGGACTAGACCGCCCGATGCTCAGACTTCGGTTCTCGACCCAGAGCGGCCGCGTTGAACTCTCATGCGCCGAAGGGTACGCGCAACACCTACAGGGGCTCAGGAACAGGTTTGGCTCCTCGGTCACTAAAAACCAACTCACCTTTGACTTGGAGTTGGACGACCTCCTCGTAAACCTCGGGGACTTGGCGCGGTGGCCTGACACGAACTTCGACTGGCAGCCTGAGCTTCTCCAACTCGTAGAAGACAACGCGTCCGATGCGAACACAATGGAGGAGCGCCTCCGTGAGGCCGAGGCGGAAACGCCGTCAGTCGATCCAGCGGCCCTTGGCGGAGGCTGGGTTGCGCCCTTAACCGAGTTTCAGACTCACGACATCAGCAAACTCCTCAGCCTCACCCATGGTGCCAACTTCAGCGTTCCAGGTGCCGGCAAGACCAGAGTGGCGCTGGCAGTGTTCCAGACGCGCAAGGACCTTGGCGAAATCGATCGAATGCTGGTGGTGTGTCCAAAGGCGGCTTTCGAAAGCTGGGTTACTGAGACTCAGCTCTGCTTTGCCGATCAACCCCCACGGGTATCGGTCATGGATGGACCGCACCCTCCGCTTGCCGACATTGTCCTTATCAACTACGAGCGCTTACCTGACGCCCGTGCTGCACTGCTCAGTTGGCTTGCCGAGCGACCGGCACTTCTTGTGCTTGACGAGGCACACAGGATGAAGCGCGGCCCCACTGGCGCCTGGGGCTCGACGTGTCTGGCAGTGGGACCTTACGCGACACGGCGTTTGATCCTCACTGGGACACCCGCACCGAATGGAGCGCGTGATCTAGAGAACCTCTTTGCTTTTGTCTGGCCGGGTGTTGGCAGATCCCACGTTGCCCGCGCTCTTAATGGGCGTGACCTCCGTTCCGCAAGTCAGCTTCTACGGCCCCTCTTTGTCCGCACGACGAAGGCTGAACTCCAACTTCCACCCGTTGATCTAGCGGTCCGCCGGATCGGCCTACCTCCGCTCCACAGGGAACTGTACGACGCTCTTCTGGGTCAGCTATCTGG
>CAZCVU010000557.1:0-2146 GCA_964501745.1 uncultured Flavobacteriales bacterium
GAGCGCAACCTTGCCAAGGTTGAAGTCGTGGGTTCGAATCCCATCGCCCGCTCCAACTTCCCCTTAAGAAATCAATGGTCTGGGAAACTGGGCCGAATACTCGTTCAGCAGGAACGGGCAGAACACGGCATGAACCAGCATGCCGATGCGTGCAAAATCGGTGCAATGCGTTCGATCAGCGTTCTGGGACGAGGCCTTCGATGACGCCGCGCAACGGCGCGATAGGGCCGAGCCCGAATGAGTGACGCAATTCGATATTGCGTCAAATCGCGTCAAAGAACAACGCCTTGAAAATAAAAGATTTTGACGCTATTGACGCAATGACGCTTTTCCCCCTACGCATGGCGCGCGCGGGCGCGCGGGCGCAAACCTCAGAATTGCGTCACGCGATCTTGATAAGTCTAAGAAAGATATAGACGTCGAGGAGCGCTTCGAATGGACGCATTAGGCGCCACGCGCTATTTTTCATTTGTACTAGATGACGTGCGGGCCGGACGGGTCCGGGTGCTCATAGAACACTTGGGAGTCCCTCCTGGAAGCGGACCATCGGCAGAAGGTCGGTGAGGGCCTGCTTCTGACCCAACTCGGACATAAGGGGCGGCAATCGGTTGCCGGGTCGGCCGACTCTCGACAGAATGCCGGCAAACATGACAACGACAAGGACGTGGCAACGACAAGGATTTGCCGTCGATGAATGAAGTGTCCCCCGTACCGCAATCGGCATCGGCCATCGCGCCCGACACCACCGGATGGAACTTCTTCGCCGCCGATCAGAGCCTGCAGGATCTATTGCAGCTGTACCTCGATCCGGCGCTTTATGCCCATCTGGAATCGCATCTGAATCGGCTGGGCCAGATGGCCGCCAACGAACTGGATGCTGCGGCGCGCCTGGCCAACCACCATGACCCGGTGCTGCACCACCGGGACCGGTTCGGCAACGATAGGCAATGGATCGAATACCACCCGTCTTACCGGCAATTGGAGGAAGCCGCCTTCAGTACCTTCGGCATCCACGCCATGAGCCATCGGAAGGGCATTCTGGGTTGGCCTGAAACCTACCCGGCCGTGGCCAAGCATGCCTTTACCTATCTGTTCAACCAGGCGGAATTCGGCCTGGGCTGCCCGATCAACGTCACCGATTCCGGCATCCATGTGCTGCGGCTGTATGGCAGCGAGGCGGTCAAGGAACGCTTTCTCGAGCGCATGATGACCACCGATATCAACCAGCTTTGGCAAGGCGGCCAGTACATCACGGAAAAGGACGGCGGCTCCGATGTTGGTAGCGTCACGGCGACGGCGCGCAGGGACGGCAGCCATTGGCGGATCAGCGGCGAGAAATGGTTCTGCTCCAACGCCGATGCCGAGGTGGTGTTGTTGCTGGCGCGGCCGGAAGGCGCCGGTCCCGGCACCCGCGGCCTGGGCCTGTTTGTCATGCCGCGTCATCTGGACGACGGAACGATGAACAGCTATCGCTTCATCCGCCTGAAGGACAAGCTGGGCACCCGCTCCATGGCCAGCGCCGAGGTGGTGATGGAGGATGCCGTGGCCTATCAGGTCGGCGAACTGGACCGCGGCTTCAAGCAAATGGCCGAAATGGTCAACTGGTCGCGGCTCTCGAACGGCGTGAAGTCGGCTGCCCTGATGCGTCGGGCCGCGCACGACGCCATGGCGGTGCTGCGCGGGCGCAAGGCGTTCGGCTCGGTGTTGCAGGACAAGCCGTTGGCCCGGCGGCAGATGCTGAAGATCCTGCTGCCGACCGAGCAGGCCTTGACGTTCTGCTGTTTCACCGCCGACGCCCTGGATCGGGCCGAGGGCAATGCCATGAAGCCGCCCAGTCAGGAAGCGGCGGCGGTACTGCGCCTGGCCACGCCGTTGTACAAGTTTCGCGCCACCCGGGACGGTCGTTTGGTCACCGGCGACAGTTTGGATATGCGTTCGGGCTGCGGCTATATCGAGGACTGGATCAACCCGCGCTTGGTGCGCGACGCCCATTGCGGTTCGGTTTGGGAAGGGGCGGGCAACATCATCGCCCTGGACGCCATGACCCGCGCTATCGCCCGCCATGATAGCCAAGAAGCCTTCGCCGCCGATCTGCATGCCCGGCTGGACGACGCGCCGCTGCCCTACGGGTTTGCGGAAACCCAAT
>CAZCVU010000558.1:0-2143 GCA_964501745.1 uncultured Flavobacteriales bacterium
ATGGAAGATCGAGACCGATCTCCCTGCGGAACGCCGCCACCGTCTCGGGCGTCGCCGTCTGACCAAGAAGCGTTTCCGCCAGATCTCCAGGCAGCAACTCGACACCGGAAGCAATAAAAAGCGTAACGACAAAGAGCGAGATCAACCCAAGCCCTAGTCGCTGAGCCACCAGAACGGCAATTCTACGCATCTTCCTCCTCGATCCGAGCGCCCCCTGCAGGAGGATACAAACCACACTCGACCACCAACTTCCACCCATAAACAAGCCGGCCGATATCCTGCGACATTATTGCTCGCAATCCTCTCCACCTGCAGCGCGCACAAAGATTCAAAATGACCTCCAGTCTCCCGATTGCTCCATCGCGTATGCCGCACGATAAATCGTCGCCTCGTCGTAGTCCCTGGCCACCATCATCAGGCCGACCGGCAAATCCTCGCTGATGCCACAGGGCAGGCTCATCGCCGGATGGCCTGTGAGGTTGGCCGCCCAGGTGTTTACGGAGCCAGGAGTTGCCCGCACCGGCTGAGCCTCAATAGCGTCAGCTCGCGGATAAGGCTGCGCTTTTCTGGTATGCGTCGGCATGACAAGCAGATCACAGGAGGTTAATGCATTTTCATAATCGTGCCTGACCTTGCGCCGCAGGTTCTGGGCCTTGCCATACAAGCGTCCGCGATGATTTGCATGCAGGTAGGTTCCCAACAGCAGGTCGACCTTGACGCCTGGATCGAGCGTGTTGGCCCGCGCCGGCCAATCGGCCAGCTGTTCGAGCAGGCTCGGGACATAGAGGCCCTTCAGCCCCATTCTCGCGCCCTTGGAGAAGGCCATGTCAACCGCGAAGGCCTCCGGTCCGATGCCGCCCCATATGGCGCCGCACTGCAGGTGCATGGGAATTGAGATTTCGCGTATGTCGGCGCCAAGCTGGGCCAAGATGTCAATCGCCCTGCGGACCGTCACATCGACGTCGGGTTCTCCCCCCGCATGACCGAATCCTTCCTTGACCACGCCAATCTTCAAGCCCTCGATCCCCGCGTCGAGTGTGTCCATGTAATCATCGGCGATGTGGCTTTCCTGCCGCATGTCGATACCGTCCGCTCCGGCTATGACGTCGAGCAGAAGGGCATTGTCATGGACCGTGCCAGTCATCGGGCCGATGTGATCGAGCGTCGGCTCGTATTGCATGACCCCCGTAAAGGGCACCAGCCCGAATGTTGGCTTCATGCCGTAGACGCCGCAGAAGGAGGCAGGTCCGCGGATCGAGCCGCCCTGATCGCCACCGATCGCCATATCGACCTCGCCGGCCGCGACCAGCGCCGCGCATCCGGAAGACGAGCCACCGGTGGCGTAGCCCGGCTTGCGCGGATTGACGACCTCGCCATGGGCGCTGGTTGCGCCTCCACCATGGCTCAGGCACTCGGTTACCGCCTTGCCGGCGATCTCGCCGCCGGCATCGAGTATTCGGGTAACGACCGTCGCATCGACCTCGGGCACATAGCCGTCCATCAGCCATGTGCCGTGCATCATCGGCACCTGCGCCAGCATGATGTTGTCTTTCAAGGCAATCCGCTTGCCATGCAGCTTCCCTGTAGCGGCGCCTTTGACAACCACCTTGCGGCACCACGCGTTGTACGGGTTGTCTTCGGGCTCCGGACGGGAGCCGGGCTGGCGCGGGTATCTCACTTCAGGGAGGTAGTCGGGCAGCGTCTCAAGCTCCTGAAGGTGCGCGATACGCGGCTTCATGAGCTTGCGAAATTCATCAATGTCGTCGGGATTTAGCTCAAGTCCGCAAAGCTCGGCGAGCTTCTTCAATTCAGCGGCATCGGGAAGGCTTACAGGCAATTCAACCCCGCCAACGACTCAGCCATATGAGTTAGTGCAGTGCTGAACTTGGTCGATTTGGACTTCATACAAGAATCTGATTTATGCGCGGTACGAGTTTGACGGAGTCCACACTAAAGAGTCGCGACACCCCGCTACCGAACCATTCGCGCGCGCACTATCGCCAGAAAATTGGCGTAAGCCACGGTTGAATACGAGCCTAATGCCCAGGCGCCGCCGGCCGACACCCTCGAATCAAGGGCGCCGGCCATTGCCATCACGAAAAGAGCGCAGGCGGCGGCTCTAGGCGAACCACCAACGCTCGAG
>CAZCVU010000559.1:0-2142 GCA_964501745.1 uncultured Flavobacteriales bacterium
TGATCGGATAACTCTCGTGCAAGGCGACCTCGAAGCACTCAGCGAAGTAAGCCTGCCGGAACAGCCTTTTCGCTTTATCACGTCTGTTCTGGCGTTTCATGACATCGGCGACGCGGCGAAGCGGGCTGCCCTCGACTGGTCGGTCAAACGACTCGATATGAATGGATTCTTCTTGCTCTACGATCGAATCAGGCTCGACGAACCGTTGCTGTTCTCGCTGCAGCAGAGCCTTTGGCAGCGCATCGAGCGCGTTCACGGCGAGCCGATGCGTACGGCCGACGGCTATCAGGAATACAGGGAAAGCTTCGCAAACAGGGCCCCGCCGGCAAGCCTGGACGATTATCTGGCTTGGTTCAGCTCGGCCGGCCTTGCAGGCGTGTGTTTGCATCTTCATGGAAACACGGCGCTGATCGCTGGTGCTAGGCGTCGATGAGGCAGCATGAAGACCGCGCTACCTGGGAGATTGGCGCGAAAGTTTGACCGACCACTCAGAGAGGCCAAAGACGATGAAACTTACATGGATGATGGCGGTTTACGTCATCGGCGGCATCATACTGGGTACGGCGTTCGGTGCCTGGCTCGGTGAACCCATTTTGGTTGGCGTCTTTGGCGCCTTTGTTGG
The DNA here is from genome assembly GCA_964501745.1 of uncultured Flavobacteriales bacterium. Classification (GTDB taxonomy): domain Bacteria; phylum Pseudomonadota; class Alphaproteobacteria; order UBA8366; family CAVOAK01; genus CAVOAK01. Next base: position 623 of record CAZCVU010000559.1, read on the forward strand.
CGCCGCGCTTGGGGTCGCCTTCAGGCGCTGATCGGCAGCAAACAGGTCCGCCGGACAGACGACGCCGTCTTGCCGACTTGCTATTTTGCGTCGGCTGTAAGGCCCGCGGCTTCAATGCCTGCTATGGCCGCGGCTTCATCGTTTTCGGAGCTATCGCCGCTGATCCCGACTGCGCCAACGATCTCGCCTGATTCATCGCGGATCAACACGCCGCCGGCGACCGGCACCATCCGACCATCCGATGCGGCAATTGCACCGGCGATAAAGTGCGGCCGATCGATTGCGAGGCCTTCTAGTCTGCGCGAGGGCATGCCCATGCCCACCGAACCCCAAGCCTTGCCAATGGCAATGTGTGGTCGCAATGCGGCGCCTGGGCCGTCCTGACGCGCAAACGCCCTAAGATGTGCTCCGTCGTCCAGGACGGCGATGGTAAGCGGCATCAGATTAAGCGCTCCGGCTTTGGCAATCGCGCCATCGATAATCTTCTGTGCATCCGTTAGTGTGAGTTTGGCCATCTGGTTGTCCTCCCGTTCCCTCGGTTGTGATGAATTGGCGCCTTCCATATACGGGTCGCCACGCCAGCGCAATGTCGAGCACGCGGATCGGTGCGATATAAGCTTTTGGGTGCTGTCAGCAGGCGGATTTGGCGAGCGTTCCAGGCCTTAGGGCGGACCGGAAAAACTTGAGGCCGCCCGGACTATGACGTCAGGGCGGCCCCAATGGGAACTAACAAAACCAATATTGTCAAAGATTAGCTAGCTAGATTGCTACTCGGACCTTGATCAGCCTGGCGACCGTTTTGAGAACAGCCACAGGATAATGGCCAAGGCAATCAAACCAACCAAGCCGTTGTTACCCAACGACTGGATGATGTCGATTAGGTTTCCGACAACATTTGAAGACAGGAACTGGTTGCTGCCGAACAACACCTGCACGACGATGGCAAGCGCAATGAGCAGAAGACCGAGCTCAGTAATCTTGCCAATCCAACCCTTCACTTTTTCCATCATATCAGGCATTTCTCCTCCTTCGAAGGCGATTTACCACCTGAAGAATCCACATATGGGTGAATTCAAGCGAAATCCCACTATATATCGTGGTCTTTGTCAACAGTTATCCACTACATGTTGTAGGACGGCCTGAGCGCCGAGATCCGATAACCGCTCCTCCAATCGTCTCGAGGTTGTCCGGTAGCTGACCGAAGCAAGGCGAATATCGCTAGTGCATTGGTGCCCGGACGTGTCTAACTGTTAGCCGGATTTCCGAACGAAGGGCGCCGGCAATGGCATCCGCAACATCGATGCGCATCGCCGGGCTATCCGGAAACGTCCGCGGCATGGGCTTGATCTTTGTCTCGACACTCGGCAGGTCGACTCTGCACGCCCTCGTGCGATTGGCTTCCGCCGAGCTTCACCCGTTTCAGGTTGCCTTCTTTCAGAACTTCTTTGGCTTGTTTGTCGTGTTGCCGTGGTTCATTCGCCGTGGACTAGCGCCGCTGCGGACGCAGCGTTTGCCTCTGC
>CAZCVU010000560.1:0-2134 GCA_964501745.1 uncultured Flavobacteriales bacterium
TGAAAACAGCCTGATCCGGCAATATGTCGCCTTGATGGGGACTGAAGAGGTGACGCTCGAATTCACCGACGAATCGATCGAGTCGCTCGCCGACCTGGCGGCGGAAATCAATTCCTCGGTTGAAAATATCGGGGCGAGACGGCTGCATACGGTGCTGGAGAAACTGCTGGAAGACATCAGCTTTGATGCACCCGACAAGGGCGGAACCAGCATTACGATCGACGCCGACTACGTCCAGTCCCAGGTCGCCGATCTCGCCAAGGACACGGACCTGAGCCGTTTTATTCTCTAGCTCCCGTCTAGCGCTTGCGCCGCAGCAATAGGTACAGCGCACCTGTGCCACCGTCCTTTGGCTGAGCAGGCGCAATCGCGAGGACGAGCGGCCGCAGAGCCGCCTCGTTGATCCAGCGCGGCACGGCCTCGCGAAGCACGCCCTGCCCGCCTTCTCCCTTACCGGTGATGACAAGGACCGTGCGACGCTGGTCGTCGCGCGCATCCTGGAGAAAGTCGGCAAGCTCCCTATGCGCCTCCCACTGCGACAGCCCGTGGAGATCAATTCGTGCATCAATCGGCAGCTGTCCGCGCCGCAATCGAGCAATGGTGCGCTTGTCGACGCCCGGCGCCGTATCCGGGCTGAGCGGCGCGAATGATGGCGCCGACGGCTGCGCCGCCGCCGGTACATCACCCGCCGCGTCTTGCGCTGGCGACGTCGCGACAGGCTCCGTCCCGGTTCGCTTCGGCGCATCCGAAGAGGTCTGTTTTGCTGGCACTTTGGCGCGCCTTTTGCGGCCACGTAGCGGCGTCACCTCTGAGGTAACGGCGCGCCACAGCTCACTATCGTCGCCGGAGGAGCGGCGGTCAGCCATTGCCAACATCCTCGGCCATTGGCAGATCGCCTACCAATACGATATGCAGCCGACGCGGCCCGTGGGCGCCAAGCTCGAGCTGCTGTTCGATATCTGCGGTACGTGAGGGGCCGGTTATGAAATTGACGGTGCGGGGCAGCGGTCCTTCAGCACGCAAACGCGTAAGCGCATCTTCGTAGGCACCGACGATTTGATCGGTGTAGAGAACCACGATGTGGGTCGCCGGCAAGAAGTTGAGTGTCGTTGGACTCTCGGGCCCCGAGCGCAGAACCAATGTCCCGGTTTCCGCCACGCCGGCGTAAGCGGCCGTCAGGCCGACATCGTCGCTGCCGTCGGTTGCGCCGGTGGCGGTGCTGATGGTGGGCGTTCTCGACCAGGGTATCTTGGCAAGCAGATCATCGGGCGCCATGCGCAAGGCAGCTGGCAGATTCTCCGCCGCCAGATAGCTGGCCACCGCATCGGGCACCTCTTCGATCGACGCAATCCGCTGGACGGTCGCCGCCACATCCTCGGCTTCTTCAGTAAAGCGTCGAACGAGCTGCGCGACGCTACCACGTGCGCGTTCCGGCACGGGTCCATGCTCGGGTTCGCGGTCGAGCTGCTCATTGGGTCCCGCACAGTCCAGCGACGCCCGTATGCGGCTCAAGATCAGATTGCGTCCTGGATTCTCGCGCATATCCATCAATGCGGCTGCCGCGTAGTCGTCCGAGGCCCGGAGGCGCCGTCGTCAGAGGCTGTCCATAGGCTCATAAACGTTCTGCCCTGCGGCGTCGGCAGGTCACGATCCTTGGTCCACGACCCCGCGAAGGGCAACCATCCGATGTGGCCATTCTTGCTTCCGGCAAGAGCGAGCAGCCGAACCGCCGCGCTCGTGACCATTCGGTATAGCCGGGGCCGCCGGGCGATGAAGGCCCAGAGTCCCAAGCCCAGACGTGAATGCAGCGATCCGAGACGCATTGCGAATTCCTGCTCGCGGTGGCGTCGCATTAGCTTTGGCAAGGGGATGCGCATCGGGCACACCTCCTCGCAGCGGCCGCACAGGGTCGATGCGTTGGGAAGCGCTGCGGTATCCGCGATACCAGCCAGCGCCGGAGTCAATACCGCGCCGAGCGGACCTGGATAAACGCCGCCATAGGCGTGACCGCCGACCGCGCCGTAAACAGGACAATGGTTCATACATGCGCCGCAGCGGATACAGCGGAGGATCTCTCGAAATTGGCCGCCCAGCATGCTGCTGCGGCCGTTGTCCAGGAGCACAACGTGAAACG
>CAZCVU010000561.1:0-2133 GCA_964501745.1 uncultured Flavobacteriales bacterium
ACAGGATGCTTCGGCCAGCCTCGTCGAAGACCGGCGTTATGACTGTCACATCCGGCAGATGCGTGCCGCCGTTGTAGGGTGTGTTCAGCGCGAAAACGTCGCCTGGCACCATCTTGCCCCGATTTTCGCGGATCACGGTGCGCACGCTCTCGCTCATCGAGCCCAGATGGACCGGGATGTGCGGTGCATTTGCCACTAGGTCGCCGCGCGCGTCAAAAACTGCACAGGAGAAATCGAGACGCTCCTTGATATTGACCGAGTAGGAGGTGTTCTGAAGCGTCAACCCCATCTGCTCGGCGATCGACATAAACAGATTGTTGAATACCTCGAGCATGACGGGATCGACGGACGTACCGATCGCTACGCGGTTCGGCCGAGCCGCGATTCGCGTCAAGACAAGATGGCGCATTTCGGTAAGTTCGGCGCGCCAACCGGGCTCGACGATGGTGGTCGCCGTGGCCTCGCGTATGATCGCGGGACCGTCGACCGCGTCGCCCGGAAACAGCGCCTCACGGTCGAAGACCGGCGTCGCTCGCAGCTCGGCATCCATATAGCTTTGAACCGTTGCCAGGGCTTCAGGCATGCCATCCGTTCGGGCTGGGGCAACCGCTTCGTCGGCAACATCGGCCGTCGTGCCGATGATCTCCGCGACAGCCGCCTCGACGATGAATGGCTTCTCGGGCATGGTGAAGCCGTAGCGCTGCCGATAGGCGGTTTCGAACGCCGTGACCATTGCCTTGGGAACACCGAAGTTGACCTCCAAGGCGGTGTCGGTGCCCTCGTAGCGAAGATGCACCTTTCGAACCGCGGTCAGGTGCGCTTTGGCTACACCCTGCGCCAGAACCTCGTCGCTGGCCTCTTCGACGAGCGTGTCGAGGATCGCCTCAAGATCTCTGACCACATTGTCGGAGAGCTTCGCTTCGACGGCCTTTTCACGCATCGCCCGGATATCGGCCAGACCCATGCCATAGGCCGAAAGGACCCCTGCAAACGGGTGGATGACGACCTTTTTCATGCCCAAGGCGTCGGCGACGAGGCAGGCATGCTGTCCACCGGCACCGCCAAAGCAGCACAAAGCATACTCCGTGACGTCGTAGCCGCGTTGCACGGAAATTCGCTTGATGGCGTTTGCCATGTTTTCCACGGCTATCTTGAGAAAACCGTCCGCGACCTCTACCGGCCGCCGGTCGTCACCTGTCTCGTCCTGAATCTGATCGCGCAATTCGGCGAATTTCCGGCGCACGACGTCAGCATCGAGGGTCTGTTTCTGATCCTCGCCAAAGACATGCGGGAAGAATTCCGGCTGCAGTTTGCCCAGCATGACATTGCAGTCGGTAACCGTGAGCGGGCCGCCACGGCGATAGCAGGCCGGCCCTGGATTTGCGCCCGCCGATTTCGGCCCGACGCGATAACGCGACCCGTCGAACACGCACATCGACCCGCCGCCGGCGGCAACCGTATGAATAAGCATCATCGGTGCCCGCATGCGCACGCCCGCGACCAGCGTTTCGAAGGCGCGTTCGTACTCACCGTTGAAATGCGCGACGTCGGTGGATGTACCACCCATGTCGAAGGTAATTATGCTGTCGAATCCCGCCAGCGCGCTGGTTTGGACACCGCCGACGATGCCGCCGGCAGGACCGCTCAGGATCGCATCCTTGCCCTGAAACAGTCTCGCGTCCGTAAGCCCGCCGTTCGATTGCATGAACATCAGGCGGACATCGCCAACAAGTTCGGCAACCTGGTCGACATAGCCGCGCAGGATCGGTGACAAATAGGCGTCGACGACGGTCGTGTCCCCCCGACTCACCAGCTTCATCAACGGGCTCGTCTCGAAGCTCGTCGAGACTTGTGTAAAGCCGATCTGGCGCGCGAGTTCGGCGACCTTGAGTTCATGATCAGGATAGCGGTAGCCGTGCATGAAGACGACTGCGACCGATCGGATCCCATCCGCATAGGCCTTGGTGAGTTTCTTGCGGGTGCCTTCGAGGTCGAGATCGCTGACTATTTCACCGTGGGCCGACACCCGCTCGTCGACTTCTTCAACGCGGTCGTAGAGCAGTTCCGGCCGGACAATCTGAAGATCAAACAGACGAGGCCTGTTCTGATAGGCAATCCTGAGCGCGTCCCGAA
>CAZCVU010000562.1:0-2130 GCA_964501745.1 uncultured Flavobacteriales bacterium
GAAAGAGGATTTCAGGATCGAGAGCAAGCGCACGCGCCAGGCCGGCGCGCTTTCGCATGCCGCCTGACAATTCCGACGGAAACTTGGTCCCTGCATCCCGAGGCAGACCAACCATACCGATCTTCATCGCCGCCAACTCGTTCATCAACGGCTGCGACAGCCGGAGGTGTTCGCGCAGAGGAACCTCGATATTTTCCGCCACGGTCAATGAGGAGAACAGCGCGCCGTCCTGGAACAGAACGCCGCAGCGGATGGTCATGGCCTCGCGTGCTTCATAGCTCATGCTCAAGGCATCAGCCCCCAGCACCTCGATTCGCTCCGCAACTGGCCGGATCAAGCCAAGAATTGTCCTCAAGAGGACCGACTTGCCGGTACCCGATCCACCAACGACGCCCAGCACTTCGCCGCGGCGCACCTCTAGGTCGAGGCCTTCGTGGATAATCTGCGAGCCGAATTGGGTGCGAAGCCCGGCGACGCGAATGACGCTTTCGTCGGTCATGGCGCAAATCTATAGCAAAATACCGGTGAATACGTGAACGAGGCGGCTGGGCTAGACAGGTGTATCGAGCCGCCGGCGAGCCTGGTGTCGCAACTGGCAATCATATGCCGAGGACCGCGAAGACGATTGAGAAGACCGCGTCGGCGACGATGACCAGGAAAATTGCCTCGACGACCGACTGGGTCGTCATACGTCCGACACTTTCTGCGCTGCCCGAGACACGCAAGCCCTCGTAGCAGCCGACCATGGCGATAAGGAAGGCGAAGACAGGTGCCTTGACCATGCCAACCAGGAAGTTCTTAAGCGATACGGCACCCTCGAGTTGCCGCAGGAACTGAACAATACTGAGGTCGAGCGAGGAAATCGACATCACCGCGCCGCCGAGTAATCCGGACAGATCGGCGATGAAAGCGAGCAGCGGCAAGGTGATCAGCAGCGCGTTCACCCGTGGCAGCACGAGAACCTCGACCGGATCGAGGCCTAAAGTCTGCATCGCATCGACTTCTTCGTTGACCTTCATCGTGCCGATCTGCGCCGTAAACGCCGAGCCCGACCGACCGGCAACCATGATCGCGGTCAATAACACACCGATCTCCCGCAACACCGAGATCGCCAGAAGGTCCACGGTAAAGATCTCGGCGCCAAACTGGCGAAGCTGATCCGCTCCCTGGTAGGCCAGAACGACGCCAATCAGAAATGACAGCAGCGCAACGATCGGAATCGCGTTGAGGCCGGTCTGCTCGATCTGGTGGACTAGCGAGACAAATCTGAGACGGCGCGGATTGGCAAAGGCATGCAATAGCTTGACGATTGTCATGCCAAAGAAGTTCAGCAGGGCGGCGCCTTCGCCCAGCGCATCGAATACCGCCTTGCCTACCCGCTCAACCATCAGGACGAAGGTGTTGACGGGCGGTAGTTCGACGTCATGCGGCTCGCGTTCGGCCTCAACTACCAGCCGCATCAAAGGCTGATGATCATCCGATATTCCGACATACTCGACCTTCGCGCCGCGGCGCTCAAAGGCTGTGGCCACGCGGTAAAACAACATCGCACCCGAGGTATCGAGCCGCGTCACATCGCTCATGTCGATCTGTACGCTTGCAACGGCAGTCGACTCCAAATCGCTCACCAGGCCGTCGAGGTCAGCGATCGTGGCAACGACCCAGACACCGCCGGCCCGCAACATCAATCGGTCGCCTTCAACCGCGCGTTCAAGCCAACCCGCCTGCTGTGGTCGCTCTACCTCAGCTACCATGTTTGAAGCATCCTCTTGAGATCCGGCGCTTCGATACTACAGTCGCGGGTTTGGAAAATGTATAGCGCACTTCAGTCATGCTACCTGCGTTGCGGCTCCAAGGCTGCCCAGTTAGAGTGCTGCCCGCAGCTGGAGCAAGTGGATAATTGCCGAGATGGATTTGAAGGAACACATTGCACATGTCCCCGATTTTCCCAAACCGGGGATCCTGTTCTACGATATTTCGCCAATGCTGGCGCATGGCGCAGCATGGCAACACTGTGTCAGCCGCCTTGCCGAACGCGTGGCACCGCATGCGCCCGATGTGCTCATCGGCATCGAGTCCCGTGGATTTCTGGTTGCTGCACCACTTGCGCGGGAACTTGGCTGCGGCTTC
>CAZCVU010000563.1:0-2127 GCA_964501745.1 uncultured Flavobacteriales bacterium
GGCCGATCGCGCAAATCTTCCAATATCCGTCCCGCGCCATACTCCGAGTCGGTCAAGTTCCGCGATAGCCAGATGTCCCAGTTTTGATAGGTCGACTGCAAAGCGGCGATCCACTCACTGATACCTGCCTCTCCCGTGTTGATCTCCTGCCCTCCACCAACGAGGCACACGATTACGGCCCAGTCACGGTGTCTGTCCAGACACGAAATCAGAAACTCCGGTTCGGATTGGTCAAACCCCGCCCGATTCTTCTTCTGTTTCATGAATCGGGATGTTTGATCCCTGGTCCATGCTCGCTGAGCTTCGTCAAACAGTGCGACGTGCTCGACTGGTGGCTGTGACTCATCGACCAAGCAATCATCGCGGAAGTTGTGAACGTTCTGAATGAACATTCTTACCTCACTCCCCGCATCTGATTTCGTCAGTTGCTTCCCATGCTCTTTCGCCTTTGCAACCTTGTCGCGAACCAGCGCTTCCCGCAGCACCTTGACGAGAGGTCCGTTCCCGGACAGAAACACACTGTATAGGTCGCTCTCTTTGTCGAAGTGCGTCGTTGCAACATTAAGGCCAACCAATGTCTTGCCCGCCCCTGGCACACCGGTCACAAAACAGATCGATTTTCGCAATTGCTCACGTGACGACCGGATGATCTCGTCGATGCGCTTGGATGTGCGATTCAGGTTGATCGCACCAGCGTCACTGCGTGAGATGTCTTCGACGGAATGCTTGTTGTAGAGTGCCGTGGCTGCTTCAATGATCGTAGGCGTTGGACAATACCTGCCGGCAGCCCAGGCGTTGGCATCGACGGTTTCGCCTTTGACATGGCTCAGAACGATATCGAGTGCTTGTCCTAGCCCGCTGGCGTTCGTCAACAGTGGTTCGAATGTTCGGTCGCGATGGTGGCTTTCCTGGATGTCTGTCTTTGTATTCGGCGCGTCGGTCGCAACAAGGACAGGGGCGACATAGCACCCATGACTACCCTCGTGAAAGTTCTTGAGATCGAGCGCATAATCCCAGGTCTGATCCTGGTCGGCGGCGTGATACGCGGTGGCATTGACTTTGAACTCTAAGACGAACACGACCGGGCCGATGATGACGACGGCATCAACACGTCTTCCCATACGGGGGATTGAGTACTCGAGAAGGATGGTGCCTTCATGCGCGGTAAGGACATCGCGAAGGAGGCTGATTTGCGCGAGCCAGGCGTCCCGTTGGGTCGGCTCTACAGAAAACGCGCTGTGTTTGGTGAGCACGCCGAGCACTTCTTCGCCACTTGTGGCCAAGAATCCGGCGATCGAGTTGCGGTAGAACCAACGCTTCATCGAGCACCTGAAGAATGAATAATGATAGCGTGAATCTGCGCTCCGACCTCTGGGGTGGCCTGAACGTACACTGTGGGCCTGGGCGCTGTGACACCAGGACAATATTGCGCAACGGGAACAACGACGGATCGAGATGGCTACGGGCAGCTCTTCTACTCTCACTGCCGCCAGGCCATCAACCTACGGTTCAGAAGGATCCCCCAAGATGAAACTCGCCGGCCACATGCCACGTCGTGACGAAGCCCAAGAGCTCATGTGGGACGCGATGGAGATCGTCTACGACAATGACGAAAGGGCGTCCGCATTATGCCGGAAAGCGCTGAAGATCTATCCCAACTGCACCGACGCCCATACGATGCTCGCGGAGATCGAGTCAACCACCGCCCGGGACTACGTCGAACGGATGCGCACGGCGGTCGATTCCGGCCGGCGCGACCTCGGTGCGAAGTGCTTCAAGCGTGACGAGGGTAACTTCTGGGGCCTGATCGAGACCCGGCCCTTCATGCGTGCCATGGAATTGCTCGCTGCCGGCCTGGTTCAATGCGGGACGAAGGAATCGATTGCCGATGCGATCGAGATTCATGAGGAGATGCTGGATCTCAATCCCAATGACAACCAGGGTGTTCGCGACATCCTTGCTGGCTCATATCTGGTGCAGAGGCGTTATGAAGACGTGGCAGGGCTCTTTGCCCGATATCCGAACGACTGGCTCGCCACGCCGGCTTGGGCCAAGGTTCTGCTGGCGTACGCCACCGAGGGCGAGGAAGAGGCCGCAGAAGCCCTTGTCGAGGCGCGGGAGCGCAAT
>CAZCVU010000564.1:0-2125 GCA_964501745.1 uncultured Flavobacteriales bacterium
GCGACGGTAGAAGCTTCCCGGGAGGTTGCCGCGTCGTTCAATCGATGGCGCAAGATAGCGAGTTGCCTCTCCAGATCCTGCTGTTGTCGGATCAACGCCTCATCGTCGGGCGTCTTGGCGAGTTGCCGGGCCGTGGCTTTGGCCAACGCCTTTTGCACGGTGCGGGCACCGAAGGCGTTGGCGACCCGAAAGGATTCCGCGATGCGCTTGGGATGTCTCCTGTCTCCGCCGCGGGCGCCGTCAAGCAGCAGAGACATGTAGGTCTCCACGATGAGCCGAAGACGTTGGGCCCGACCGATCAGGTTGGACGTTGCTCCAGCGCCCTCACGCCAGCGATCGATCAAGATTGGCACGCTCTGTCGCAAGACGGCCAGGGCCTCGGCGTATTGCCCCAATCCATCATGGGCAAGGCCGATAAAGGCTTTCAACTCCTGTGCATCGTAGCTGGTGACCTCCGTGCGCTTCGCGGCGTCCTCGAAGGCAGCAGTCAGCACGGTTAATGCTTCTTTGGCGCGGCCCGTTTTCAGCAGAATCAAGCCCCGCTCCCAGCTTCGTGCAAATCGGCGATCCCAGGCTTCACGATCCGTCGTGAGGTTAACTTCAAGTTGTCGGAAAAGCTCGGCGGCATCGTCCCACCGGTTCAGTCCAATCAAGGCGCGAGCGGCGGCTTCGGTGGCACGGGATCGCTGCAAACTGTTGCTTGGCAAACAACGGGAATCCGTGACCTGTATCGCACCGTCCGCCGCCAAAAGCGCATCAGTCATGCGTCCTTGCTCGAAAAAGATGCGGGACAACGCGATTAATGCCTGTGGCCTCATAGCCGTCTCTGTCCTGGCCACCTCTCTTGCCAGGATTTCCGCTTCCACGATCCGCCCCTGCCAAAGAACGGCTTCGGATTGCCCCAAAATAAGATCATCCTCATACCACAGAGGTTTGTTCCCCCGGCACTCGCCTCGAGATTCAAAGCGATATTTTCTCAGGTTGTCGCGGGCGTTGACGAACGCTGATTCAGCCGTCGTCATTTCGCCCCTGGCCAGCGCGATACGGCCCTCGGCGCGCCCTAGCCAATACAGATTGCGATACGCACAGCGAGTGTTTTGCACCCTATAGTTGTGAGTTACGATTTCCTTTAGCCCATAGTGGCCTTGGTTATAGTACTTTTCGGCCTCGTCGAAATTCCCCGCCATGGCGTAATAGGTTGCAAGCAGGACTCTGAATCCGAAATTGTCGTTCTCGCTTGTCGCGTACTTGACGGAATACTGGCCTAAGCGAATTGCGTTCGAAACGTTGCCTTCCCTTATTGCGTCCTGAGCACGGTAATGGAATTCATGTGTATCCCCTACAGCTTGGTGCCCGTAAGTTTTTGCAATCTCATTCAAGTCCGCTTCGGTAAGCAGTCGCTGCCTGGAATTTTTCACGCACATCGGTCTCTCGCCCACATCGGCCATTTCGGTGGGCAGATCGAGTCCGGCAAGGGATCGTGGCGGCGCCGTGGGGTTTCCTCCGGACAACTCGGTCGCGATGGACCTCGCTTCCTGCAGGGAAACGACAGGTTTCTTCTGCTGGCACCCCGCCAAAACCGCTAGCGCCCCGATGGCAGCGATGACGGATACGATCGAGCAGTCTAAGCGCAAGCGGATGAACATGACGCACCCCCATGCGGTTTGCACGATCAGTGCTTTCGCGGCTATCTCGAATATACCATTATTCGCGTCTCAGTTTAACCTCGACAATCTCTGGTTATCCGAGCAGCCAATCTTCCGCAAATAGCTATGAACGATGGTCCGGCTCGGTCCTCGCGTCGAATGCGGAATCGCGAGCCGGAAGGTCCGCGATAGGGAAACCGCTTTGGGCAGGCGCCCAACCAAGCAGCTAGCAAACGGCGATGGATTGATCTCGCCGCTCTCAACGGTGGTGCGATCCAACTTCGATGAGGTGCGTCGCGGTGTCTAAGCCGGTATTTCCCGCCCGGTCACTCACCTATGCCGGCTTTCGCCAGGCCATCCAAATAGAGTTGCAACTGTTCCGGCCGTTTCAGGAAATAGAGCTTTTGTTCGGCCAAGGAGCGGCAGAACCTGGGCTGTCGCTGAAGTAACGCGGATACTGCTTCGCGGGCCTCGTCGTC
>CAZCVU010000565.1:0-2124 GCA_964501745.1 uncultured Flavobacteriales bacterium
GCCGATCAGCGCCTGCACCTCTGGATGGTCGAGGCAGATAGCGGCAAAGCCGTAAAACGGAATGTTCTGCACGAAGCTGTGGAACGCGCTCCGGATCTCGTCGAAGGAGCTGTAGAAATCAAGGTGCTCGGGGTCGATGTTGGTGACGATGGCGATGGTTGAGGGAAGTTTGACGAACGTGCCATCCGATTCGTCCGCCTCGGCGACCAGCCATTCGCCTTCGCCAAGCCGTGCGTTGGTCCCGTATGCGTTGATAATGCCACCGTTGATGACGGTCGGATCAAAGCCTGCGGCGTCGAGTAGGGCGGCCACCATCGAGGTCGTGGTCGTTTTTCCATGTGTTCCGCCGACCGCTATCGACCAAGATAGTCGCATCAACTCGCCGAGCATCTCGGCCCGCTGCACGACGGGAATGAGTTCGGCCTTGGCCGCCTCGACTTCCACATTGCCGGGGCGCACGGCCGACGACACAACGACGACTTGCGCATCGCCGAGATTCTCGCTCGCGTGTCCGACAGCGATCGGAATACCAAGCGCTCGCAAGCGCCGAACATTTGCGTTTTCGGCAATGTCGCTGCCGCGCACCGCGTAGCCGAGGTTGTGCAATATTTCGGCGATCCCCGACATGCCAATACCGCCGATGCCGACGAAATGGATCGTGCCGATCGTGAGGGGCATCGCTCTCATTCTGCGGCCTCCAAAGCCGGATCCGGCGAATCGACGTTGCTGCCATTGCTGCCGGTCAACTCTGTGACGATTTCCGCCAGGCGGGCCGCTGCGTCAGGCATGCCGATGTTCGCTGCACAACGTGCGGCTACGTCCAGCTTGGCAGGGGGCGACAGCAGCGAATTGAGCCGGTTACTCAGCACCTCAGGCGTGAACAGCTCCTCTTGGATCATCCAACCGCCGCCGGCATCGCAAAGGCGGGCGGCATTCTCCGATTGGTGATCGTCGATGGCGTGCGGGTAGGGGACCAGGATGGCGGGCCTGCCGGCGGTCGTCAGCTCGGCCATGGTCGAAGCGCCGGCGCGACATATCAGCAGGTGGGTGTCCGCGAGACGCCGCGCCATATCGTCGAAGAAGGTAGAAACCTCACACTCGATCCCGGCAGTGCGATAGGCCTGCAAGACCGCTGCCTGATCCTCAGGACGGCAATGCTGACTGATCTGCAGTCGCGCCTGAACGGAGGACTTGAGCGTCGCCAATGCGGCGGGAACGACCGTTGCAAACACCCGCGCGCCTTGGCTTCCACCAGTCACAAGCAGGTGTAGCGGTCCTTCGTCTTTAAACGATGGGTAGGGCTTGTCACGCACGCTGACGATCTCTGGCCGCACCGGATTCCCGGTCCATGTCACCTTCGTTCTTGAGGCGTCGCCGAGTTCAGACACGCTCTCGAACGCGGTGGCGATTCGGCTCGCCCGCTGCCCGAGAAAACGGTTGGCGCGGCCAAGCACGGCGTTCTGTTCATGAATCACTGTCGGAATGGACAAGAAGGAGGCGGCGAGCACGCTCGGAACCGAGGGGTAACTGCCGAATCCGACGACTGCTGCGGGCCTGAGTTTCTGTAAAATCAGATATGCCTCGACGAATCCCAAACCGAGCTGTGCCGTTGCTGCAATGCGGCCGGCGATGCCGCGCCCGCTGACGCCTGCAGCATGAACGCAGTAGGTGCCGATGTCGCCGAGCGAACCACCGAAGCTGATGCCGCGTCGATCGGTAATCAGCGCCAGATCCCGATTGCGGCGCTTTAGCTCGACAGCCAGTGCTTGGGCCGGAAAGACGTGACCTCCGGAACCGCCGGTGGCCAGCACGATGGGGCTGGTTGCAGCGCTCATGTATCTGTCCCCACGCGCCGTCGGGTCAGCCCCAGCACCATGCCCATCGCTAGGGCCAGCGCCATCATCGATGAACCGCCATAGGAGACGAATGGCAGCGTCATACCCTTTGTCGGCATCAGACTTAGTGCCGAGCCCATGTTGATTAGAGCTTGCAGTCCGAACTGGGCCAGCAGTCCCGATACGGCGAGGACGACGAACAGGTTCTCGTCCCGCAAGGCAAGTACGAAGCCGCGCAGCACGATGAATGCGAACATGGCGACGATGACGATGCAGGCCAGGAGACCAA
>CAZCVU010000566.1:0-2124 GCA_964501745.1 uncultured Flavobacteriales bacterium
TCGTGCGGTTTATGACCTGACATGGGGAAATAATTCCCCGGTTCGGGCGGAGAAACAGCATGGCGACCGTCAGAAAGACTGCTGACGACATCATAGCAGCCGATGCCAGCAACCGGTTCATCAACCGGGAACTTTCCTGGCTCGCCTTCAATGCGCGCGTGATGGAAGAAGCCGACAACCAAAAACATCCGCTGCTGGAACGGTTGCGCTTCCTCTCCATCTCGGCGGACAACCTCGACGAATTCTACATGGTTCGCGTGGCCGGACTAAAGGGTCAGGTTAGCGCTGGTGTGAAGACGCCAAGTCAGGACGGACTGACGCCGGCGCAGCAGCTTGTTGCCATCAGCCGTGCCGCTGGCGAGATCATGCGGGATCAGCAGCGGTGTTGGACGAGACTGCGCGAGGAGCTGGAACGCGCCGGCCTCTCCGTCGTCGAACCGGAGCAGTTGACAGCGGACGACCGGCGCTGGCTCGACGACTGGTTCAGCGAGCACGTTTTGCCGGTGCTTACCCCGCTTGCGATTGACCCGGCTCATCCCTTTCCCTTCATCCCGAACTCGGGCCTCGTCATGGCGCTGCGACTGTTGCGCCAATCAGACCGCACGCAGATGGACGCGCTCGTACATATGCCCCAACAGCTTGGTCGCTTCGTCCGGCTGCCGGGCCGGACCGTCCGTTTCATTTCGCTCGATCGGCTGGTCAGTATCTACGCCAATCTGCTGTTTCCGGGCTTGGATGTTCTGGGGAAGGGACTGTTCCGCGTCGTACGCGACAGCGAAATGCATATCGACGAGGAGGCAGAAGACTTGGTGCAGACTTTCGAATCCGCCTTGCAGCGCCGACGTCGAGGCCATGTGATTCGGCTCGAGGTGGAAGTTGGGATGCCGGACGATCTGCTGGATTATGTCGCCAAGGAGCTTAGGGTCGAGCCGGTGGACGTCTTTCCGTTGGAGGGCATGCCCGGCCTGGCCGATGCCGGGCAGCTCATCAACGGCGAGCGTCCCGAGCTCGAGTTCAAGCCTTTTATCGCCCGGTTCCCCGAACGCATTCGGGAGTTTGACGGCGACTGTTTTGCCGCAATTCGGGCAAAGGAGATCCTCGTTCACCATCCTTATGAGAGCTTCGACGTGGTGGTGCAGTTCCTGCGCCAGGCCGCGCGCGACCCATCCGTCGTGGCCATAAAGCAAACGCTCTATCGTACGTCGGACGAGTCACCCATCGTCGAAGCCCTGATCGAAGCGGCCGAGGCGGGTAAATCGGTCGCGGCATTGGTCGAGCTCAAAGCCCGGTTCGACGAGGAAGCAAACATTCGCTGGGCGCGTGATCTTGAGCGCGCCGGCGCCCATGTCGTGTACAGTTTCGTCGACCTAAAGATTCACGCAAAGGTCTCTCTGATCGCCCGCCGCGAAGGCAATCGGCTGAGCACCTATGTGCACTTCGGCACCGGCAACTATCACCCGATTACGGCGCGGACTTACACGGATCTCAGCTATTTCACATGCGACGCCGCGCTCGGACGCGATGCGGCAAGGCTGTTCAACTACATGACCGGCAATACGTCACCCGAGAAGATGGAGAAGCTTGTATTTGCACCAGCCAACCTGCGTGAAACCCTCCTCGAGCTGATCGCGGCAGAGGTCGAACACGCCAGTAGTGGCCGTCCGGCACAGATCTGGGCCAAATTGAACGCGCTGGTCGATCCGGAGATCGTCGAGGCGCTCTATGCAGCGAGCCAGGCCGGCGTTGAAATTGATCTGGTCGTCCGCGGCATATGTTGTCTTCGTGCCGGTGTCCCTGGTCTCTCCGACAACATTCGGGTGAAAAGCCTGATCGGCCGATTCCTCGAGCATGGCCGGATTGTCTGTTTTGGCGCCGGTCATGGATTGCCGTCTGACGAAGCGAGGGTTTTTGTGTCGTCCGCGGACTGGATGCCGCGAAACTTGAATGGACGTGTCGAGGCACTCGTTCCGATCGAGAACAGGACCGTAAAGAAGCAGATTGTCGAGCAGATTATGGTCGCCACATTGAATGATACGGCACAGAGCTGGAGCATGGTTCCCGATGGAACCTTCCGGCGTATTGAGGGTGATGCCGAGGTGTTCTCGGCCCATGAATTCTTCATGA
>CAZCVU010000567.1:0-2123 GCA_964501745.1 uncultured Flavobacteriales bacterium
CACAATCTCACTTGCGTCCTGTTGTCTCTGTATCGCGACTTGGACACGAGTTGGTAGATGACGATCGGAACCGCCGGTCGAGAATGCAGTGATGAATTTTTGCCACATTTTACGTTTGCCTCCGAAGTATGGACCTGCGGCCAGCGGGGCATAGGTTTGCGGTCCGGTATCTATATCGTATCGGTAGGCGACTGCGTCCAATCTCGATTGCCGGTGTTCAATCAATCGTGTTGTCGCAGTTACCGGCAACGAGGTTCTTTCCTACCGCAGAGCAGCTGCTGCGTTACCCGATGACCTTGGTTGCGTCCGCCGCTAGCTGCCCTTCCGAACTCAGCCTTCGTTCCCGATAGGCGATAAAGCTGCCGCTCGCAAATATCATGGTGCCGCCGATCCAGGTGAACAGGTCTGGCACTTCGGCGAAAAACACGTACCCGATGATCGCCGCCCACAAGAGACGGAAGAACTGCAGTGGCATCACAACGGCGACCTCCGCCTCTTTGACGCCTTGCGTGAAAATGAGCTGCGAGAATGTCGCCACCACGCCGATGCTTATGAGCCAGGCGAGTTGGTGTCCGTTCGGCCATTCCCAGAACCAGATGGCGAACGGCAGCGTTAACGGTCCCATCAGCACAACCATATAGCTGGTGATTGTGACGCTCGATTCGGTGCGGCCCAACACTTTGATAAGTAGAACGGAAAACCCGGTGATGATCGAGGCCCCGAGAACCAGCAAGGCGCCTGGTGGTACGGTCGCGAGGCCAGGCCGTAATATGACCAGCGCTCCGCAGAATCCGAAGAGTATCGCCAGCCAGCGGCGGATTCCGGCGCGCTCACCGAGAATCAACGAAACCAGTACGGTGGCAAAGATCGGCGCGGTGAAGGAAAGCGCCGCGACCAGCGCCAAAGGCGTAATACTGATCGCATAGAATGTCGAAAGCACCGCAAATACGCTGATCGATACCCGCAGCAGGTGCAGACCAAGGCGCTTCGTCCGCAGTGGCCCCAGTCCATGCCGCAGAAACCAGGGTAGGAGCGAGATCAGCCCGAAGAAGTTACGAAAAAAGGCGACTTCGAAAGGGTGGAGGTCAGTAACGGTGTGCCGTACCATTCCCTGCACGGCGCCGCGCCCGATTGTCGATGCGAACACCATGGCGATGCCGCGTGAGTTGGCGGTAAGGCCGGACAATGCCTGAGACGTTGGTGAACTGCGGGGCGTCGAGGTCATGGCTGCCGCGAATAAGCGTGGAATGTTGAGCCACGATCATAGGCGATCGATGCCACAAAAGACGATAGTGACCAGAACGCTGCCATCTGGACCACAGGCATCTCGGATTGGCCCGGGTCCTGTCGTGGCGACTGCAAGTCGTCGTGCCGTGCTGCAAGGTTTGACGTCGCTGCTGGCGTATCCCGCGTTGGCGGCGCTGCCTGCCGACCCTGACGTTGTCATCGTCGGCGCCGGCATGGCTGGCATCAGCGCGGCGCGTGTGCTGATCGGACACGGTCTCAAGGTTGTGCTGCTTGAAGCCCGTGATCGCACCGGCGGCCGCGCCTACACCGAGAGTTCCACTTTCGGACATGCCTTTGACCACGGCGCGCATTGGCTCCATTCGGCAGACGGCAACCCGCTTACGCAGATCGCCATCGACCATGGATTCTCGGTGCTCGAGGATCGCGGTGACGGCCTGCTTTTCCTCGCGGATAAAATGGCGGGTGAAGCCGAATTCCTCAAGCTGTCGGCAGCCGCGGCGCGGCTCGAGGCAAAACTGGAGACCGCGGGCAAAGCGGGTCGCGACGTTGCCGCTGCGGAAGTTGTTCAGCTTGCGACGGATTGGGATCTTCTGGCTGCTGCGATTGCCGGTCCGCTGGATGCCGGCGTCGAATTTACCGAGCTTTCGGTGGTTGACTGGTACAACCAGATCGGAACCGGTGAAGAGGCCTTCATAAGGGAAGGTATGGGCGCGTTCGTCAGCACCTTCGGGCGTGCGCTGCCTGTGCGGCTTTCGACTCCAGTGCGGAGGCTGCGTTGGAGCGGCCGTGGCGTGTCGGTGGAGACAAGCGTCGGCACGCTCAATGCGCGGGCCGCACTCATCACGGTTTCGACCGGGGTATTGGCATCAGGTGAA
>CAZCVU010000568.1:0-2119 GCA_964501745.1 uncultured Flavobacteriales bacterium
ACGAGTTGGGGCGGCTGACGCCTCCAGACAGCCACGCGGACAGCCACGGGGGTGACGGGCCCTGGCAGCACAGCCTCGAGGCACTTCTGGCTGTCCTGCTGCGCTGGCGTGAGTTGGCCGTTGGATCTAGAATTACGGCGTGCGCATTCTCGTCGCTCTGGTAGCAGCCTTCACGTTGGCAGTGTTCTCGCTGTCGGTTGGCGGCGTGTCGGCCCTCAGCGAAGACCCAGCCGATGCTCCGAGCGAGGCACCCGCCGAGCCAGCCGGGGAAGATCCTGCGTTCGAGGATGGAGAGATGGGGAAGATCGACGGTTGCGAAGGCGAGATCTATTCGACCCACGAAGCAGCGGCAGAGGCGGCCGAAGCCAAGGGAACCAGTTTCCACGAGCACCAGGAAGCCGGAACGACCTACTACATGCTCAGTTGAGCGGCAACCGAACGAGCGGGTAGAATCTTTACGGAAGCTGCACAGGTTTTGACCGTTCCCGCCGTTTCTCTCCACGTTTAACCGCAGACTTCAGCCTGGACCTCCAATCACCGGTGTGGACGATTCGAGTCACCTCGGTGCTATGAATTCTCAACAGGTCCGATTTCGTTAGAGAGAGGCGTTGTTTCCAATCTTGATCGCTCTCCAAGATGAACAAGGCGTTTCCGTAATCAGCCGACTCAGCGGCTACCATGCCCCGAAAGAGCGCCACGTAGTATCTGCGACTGTCCAGTAAATCCTCACCGCTATACCAGCGGATCGGTTTGAGGCTGTCGATGTAGATAAGGCGCTCGGTCTGCTGTCCCCCCAAGCCGGCGCTGTCACCCGCGCTCCTCGCGCCCTGACTTGGATTGCGCCACCAACCTACGGGCAAAACCTTCCACGTCAACCGGGTTGCTTCCGGCAACTCCGACTTCGGTTTCGTCAAAGCCTCCATCCGGTACGAGATATCCGACGGCGGTGGTGGCAAACTACTGCGATCCTTGCTCTGAACTCGTTCCTCGCCGGCCAATCGTTTCACTCGGGCAATAACCGTTTTTTTGCTCTCGGGCCATAATGCTTTGTGCGACAACTTCCATTCGGCCCGGTTTGATAAACACCTCTTGCTCATGCACTATGCCACTTCCGGTTTTGATCGTAATTAAGAGGGGTGTGGGATGAAAAACCGGGAACCTAAACCCAGCGTTCATCTTGGTGAAGGGCCTTCCGTTCAATACCCGAACCTCGAACCCATTCCTCGAAAAACTACGAATAGGCTTCGGATAGGACCGTCCACTCGGTGGCAAGGCCGAGCGGGCGGGCAAGGACTGATGTTTACCCGGGGCTTTACCCTTGGCTGCACGGCCACCGGCCTTCAAGTCGACGTGGTTCACGTAGAGGGGCGTTGGCACCGGCACGGACGACCTCATCCGGTTGACCTGGAGGGTGAATCCGAGACCCTGGGGGCCCGAAAGCGCGAGACTATATACAGCTTGGGTTCCCGCTACTTGCTGCAATCGCAGAGAGAACCTCGAGTCCTGACGCGATTGTCTACTCATCTGAGGCACAGCTTCCCTGAACGCCACGGGTCCAACGCGATGTCGGAATACATCGACAAGGCATTCTATTCACGCGAACCGGTAACGGCGAAACCTGCCGCGTGGTGAGCCGACCCGAAGGCTGTCACAAAGTAGAGGGCTGCTTGGCGCTCAATGGGAGCATCTGGAAAGCCTGTGCTTGAGCGGCCTCGTATCCGAGTCGTCAGGAGTTAGCAGGCGCTAGATGAGTTTTGTTCTCGGGTCTGTGTAGAAGGATCAGTCTTTGACTTCGACCACCGCTCCGTAGGGGTGGGTTCGTCTGACTTGGGCGACACCGTGATAGAAGCCTCCTCCTCTGGACTGAGGTTCAGCAGCGTATGTGCCGAGAAGGCCCTCTTGAACGCCGCTTTAGTCGATTCCTCACTCATAACGTGTCCTCATCGTAACCGGGACCAATTCAAATTGACAGCAACTTTGACAGCAACGCCGACGGACGACGGTAGATGGGCGCGAACGACCCCTTGAGGCTCCGCGCGGACATCGATGTCGCGCTCCGCAACACGTGCACGATCTCCGTCACGGTGGAGATGGAAGGGGTCGTGCTGGGAGGCAACGG
>CAZCVU010000569.1:0-2116 GCA_964501745.1 uncultured Flavobacteriales bacterium
AGATGCCCAGCTTCTCTAACTAAACATTTGGATCCGGTTAAGGGGGGCAGGCCAGGGCCCGTCGCGGTCGTCGTTGTTGACCACCGTGCCGCCGGACTTCGCCACATCGTCGTAGTCCCACCTCTTGGTGCCCACGCCCAGACCGAGCGCGATGCGGCCCGGCTTGTGCTCGAAGCCAATTGTGGCCTCAGTCGTGGTGTACTTGGTCGGCTCTATGCCTGCGGCGTCGTCGTCGGAGCCGCGATCCTCGTGGCGCAGCTGGTACTCGGCAGCCAAGTCGATCTTTGTCTTCCGGAGGATGTCGATCCGGCCGTCGGCCTTGACCGTAAAGTCGTCGTAATCCTCCGGGTCGGAATCCTTGTAGCGAACGATGTCGGATGAGGCCGAGAAGTTCAGCGCATGGTTGTTGAAATCCGACTTCAGCGAGAGGCTCGGCGAAACCTTCGTGATGTAATCGCTGCTCGTTCCGGTTTCCTGCGCGAAGATGTTGTCGTTAGAGGTTTCCTCGACGGTGAGCTTCGGGAACAGCTTGAACCCGCCGAGTCGCATGCCCCGCGGCTCATACGGATCGCCGCGCCCGTCCTGCGCGCTCGCACTGACCCCCTGGAAGTATGCCGCAGACGCGGCGACACCCAGAAGAAGCAAGTAGCCTTTTCTCACTGCGACGTTCCCCTCAGCGTACCGCGATCCTACGGATGATGATCGCCCCAATCAAGGCAATTTCACTTGAGATCATGTCAGATCCTGGCCCGGTCGGGCATCGGCGCGCAAACCTCGACCCGACACCGCCGCACCGGCAACCTCGATTTCCACATCCGCAGCCGCCGAGCCGCTCACCGCTGCGACCTGAACCACGGGAGCGGGATTCTGCGTCGCCAACGTGGTGAGGAGGTTGGGCGACGCCGGCGCGTCGCCGGTCCGAGCGCTCGCCTGGAGCCGCGCGACCACGTCCGGCGGCAAGGCCTGCTGGCCGTAGGCTGTCGTGCCCCCCCACACCACGAGCAACGCTACCAGCGCGGCCCTTGGCGTCGAAAAGAACCGAAGAATTCGCGACGGCGACATTCTTCTCGACCTTTCTCCAAGCATCCAGCAACTCGGCACAGACAGCAAATCGAAAACCCCTACCCAGTCAATCTTCGGTACTATGTTACCAGGGACAGCAAGATATATCAAAAAATTCCAACAGTTACCACACGAAGTTACTCAAATGCATGAACGCGGAATTCTCCGCTCGACTTTGACGCAGAGGCGGAACGATTTTCTGTGAAGCGTTTCACCACGATCTTCAGTAATCGCCGCATAGGTGGACGGCGCGGCGGTCCATGCCCGGCTTCCCGCCGAACTGGCCGTTTTGCGCGAAAGCCATTGCGGCCGGAACAGGAGATCGCCGGACAAGGTCGCTGTCCGCCCGCGCCCGGTTCACGCCTGGAGCCGCCAGGATGTCACCGCCGCTGTCGCGTCCTGCCACAGCCGTCTGCGGGTCAGCGCGGCTTCGGTTCGGCGTAGTCGTGGACACCGAGTCGATGGAACAGATCCTGAATCGATTCGGCCGTCAACTTCTCGCCAGGTTTGTTGCAGAAAAACCCATGCATATACTTCGTTGGACCGTACGACGTGGAAGTGGGTGCGAACGCCCTGTAGAACACGAAGCAGCTCAGTGGCCCGAAATTGAACCCCTGCCAGTCCACCTCGCCGATAGGGCTGGAGGAACTTCCGGTCTTGCCCCAGACGACCTCCTTGTTCTTAAGCACGTCCCATTCCGAAAGCGCCTCCTTTGGCGACTGTCTCCTTTCCAAACTGACCTCGGCGCCCTTCATCCCCTGGGCCAGGAATATTTGCGCGTGATATCCCAGGGCGGCATACACGGCGATCTCCGCAACCCCCACATTATCAAGCTTGTGCCGCAAAGTGATCATGGGAGAACCGGCAAATTGCTTGGCCAGGAACACTATGTTCGAGTCGCGCGCGGCAATCTGTTGGAACTCAGCGGCCTCACCACCCTGCGCCAGGCGCGCGAGGAAAGTGCGGTAGAGAAAGCCCAGTTCCATGGCCCCGCGCTTGACCTCGGGATGCTGTGCCCCAAGGGTCCTCTTGCGGATCAATAACGCCCGCTTGT
>CAZCVU010000570.1:0-2115 GCA_964501745.1 uncultured Flavobacteriales bacterium
CCGCAAGCGTTGTGCAACTACCTGTTGCGGCTCGGTTGGAGCCATGGCGATGACGAAATCATCAGTCGCGAACAGGCCATCGAGTGGTTCGATCTCGACGGGGTTGGGCAGGCACCGGCCCGCTTCGACATCGCCAAACTCGACAGCCTCAACGCCCACTACCTGCGCGAAATCCCCGAACCGGACCTGCTCGGAGCGGTCGTCGAGCAGCTTGCGCTGCACCTTGAAAGGGCGATCGACGACGAGGCACGGCAGCGTGTGGCAAGAGGGCTGGCGGAACTGAAGAAACGCGCGAAGACCTTGCGCGAATTGGCCGAGAGTGCCCGATTCTACGTCGAGCGACCGCAGTTTCCCCTGACAAACGCCAAAGCGGCCAAATTGCTCAAGGGCGAGGCGCTGGGCCGATTGGCCAAGGTTGCGGAAACGCTGGCCGCCCATCAGGAATCCGATTGGTCGGTGTCGGCGCTCGAAGTTCAGTTGCGGGGTCTTGCCGAAGATCTTGGCGTCGGGCTTGGGAAATTAGCGCAGCCGCTGCGGGCTGCGGTCACCGGCACCAACGTCTCTCCGGGCATCTTCGAAGTGATCGCAATTTTGGGGCAAAAAGAGACCCTGGCGCGTATTGACAGAGCGACATCTGGCGCTACCTGAAGACTGACCATCGCGACGGCCGTCGTTTGCCGAAGCGCGGTGCGGTGACTATACTATAGGCAAGCAACAAGGCGCCGCCGTCCACCGGTCATAAGGCGTTGTTTTTTGATTTGAATTGCCCGTTAACACTTTGTTTTGTTGGGAGGACGGGATGGCCAAGAAAACCACTGCTGCCGCCAAGACGAAGAAATCGACGAAACGGAATTCGGTTACGCTGACTGACAACCGAACCGGTCAGTCTTACGAGTATGAGCTGCTCAAGGGATCGGTTGGCCCGCAGGTCATCGATATCCGCGCGCTCTACGCCCAGACCGGCTATTTCACCTACGATCCTGGTTTTACCTCGACGGCGTCGTGCGAATCGACGATCACCTACATCGACGGCGACAAGGGCGTGCTGCTTTACGGTGGTTACACGATCGAGGAATTGGCCGAGCGCAGCAACTATATGGAAGTGTGCTTCCTGCTGCTCTACGGCAGGCTGCCGAAGAAGCGGGAACTGAAACAATTCGCCGACTATATCACGCACCACACGATGCTGCACGAGCAGCTGCAATATCTCTATCGGGGATTCCGGCGCGACGCGCACCCAATGGCCATCATGGTCGGCGTTGTCGGCGCTCTTTCGGCCTTCTACTATGACTCCACCGACATAACCGACCCGGTACAGCGCGAAATTGCTTCGCATCGTCTGATCGCAAAGATGCCGACGATTGCGGCGATGGCCTACAAGTACACACTTGGCCAGCCGTTCGTGTTTCCAAGAAACAACCTGGGTTACGCGGAAAACTTTCTGCATATGATGTTTTCGGTGCCGGCCGAAGACTACAAGATCAGCCCCATCGTGGCGCGCGCCATGGATCGCATCTTTATTCTGCACGCCGACCACGAACAAAACGCTTCGACCTCGACCGTGCGCTTGGCCGGCTCCACTGGCGCCAATCCGTTTGCCTGTATCGCCGCCGGCATTGCCTCGCTATGGGGGCCGGCCCATGGTGGCGCCAACGAAGCTGTGCTCTCCTTGCTTGAGGAAGTCGGCAGCAAGAAGCGCATTCCGGAGTTCATCAAACGCGCAAAGGACCCCAACGATCCTTTCCGTCACATGGGCTTTGTCCATCGCGTCTACAAAAACTACGATCCTCGGGCCGCCGTCCTACGGAAGTCCTGTCACGCCGTCCTGAAGGAACTGGGAGTCGGGAGAGAGCCGCTCCTGGAGCTGGCGATGGAGCTGGAACGCATCGCCCTGTCGGATGAGTATTTCATCCGACGCAAGCTGTTCCCCAACGTCGATTTTTACTCGGGCATCATCTTGCGGGCGATCGGTTTCCCAACCAGCATGTTCACGGTGCTGTTCGCATTGGCACGGACCTCAGGTTGGATCTCTCAGTGGAAAGAGATGATTGAGGATCCGACACAGCGCATTGGCCGTCCGCGCCAACTCTATACCGGCCGTAAGAAGCACAAGTA
>CAZCVU010000571.1:0-2115 GCA_964501745.1 uncultured Flavobacteriales bacterium
CCGAACATTTTCGATTGCTTCGTGGAATAACTTGACCGGATCGCTGCTCGCACGTTTCTCAATCAAGTCAAAGGCGCCGTAAACGATCCCTTCGGCGACCGACTTCTTGCCGTCGAGCATGATGTTGTTCATGAACTTGCTCACAGCCAAGTCGCCATACTTGGCGTCCGGCAAGATATCCCGTTTCTCTGCTCTACGGCGTCGCGACATATCGGAAATTCCTTACTTCGGCCGCTTTGCGCCGTATTTTGAGCGACGTTGTCTTCGCTCACTGACGCCTTGGGTATCCAGGATGCCACGAATCGTGTGGTAGCGAACGCCCGGCAGGTCCTTGACGCGGCCACCGCGGATCATCACCACCGAATGTTCCTGAAGGTTGTGGCCTTCGCCCGGAATATAGCTGATCACTTCAAAGCCGTTGGTTAGTCGGACGCGGGCGACCTTGCGCAACGCGGAATTCGGTTTCTTCGGCGTCGTTGTGTAAACCCGGGTGCAGACACCGCGCTTTTGCGGACACGACTCAAGTGCCGGCGCCTTGTTGCGCGTCCGTGGCAGCTGCCGTGGCTTGCGTATCAATTGATTGATCGTCGGCATACTACTTCCTCAAACTCCGTTCACCTTCACCGTCATCTGTTGGGTTCACAGCACCTAGCTCCTGCCTTGCGCATAGGCAATGCAAACGAATCCAACAGCGAAGCAATCAGTTTGCTCCGCTGCGGTTTCACTACAACGGCAGCCGGATCACCCGGCTTATTTTCGTTTCTCGTTTTCTCGGGGTGCTGCGTCTAGGCTGTAGCCCATTCGGCTGTCCACGACAGCGCCTACGGCCAACCCCCAAATGAGTGCGCGTATAGTAGTGACGCGCGCGGGCCAGCGTCAAGCAAAAGATCACTATTTTCCAAGGGTTATCCGGCCATACCCGAACCCGGAACAGCCGGGGACCGATGTCGCTCGACGCGCACGATCCCCGGGAACACCCCTGGGCATATCAGCCGGTCAAGCGACCTCGGATTGCCCCTCGTCGACCGGCTGTTCAGCCTCCTTGGCCGCATCATCCTCGGCACCCGCCAACGCCTGCTCCGCTTCCGCCTGCAGCGCGGTCATCTCGCGATCGCGTTCGCTGGCGACCAGTTTCATGTTGTTCATCACCGCGCCCGTCCCCGCCGGAATCAGACGTCCAACGATGACATTCTCCTTCAGACCCTCCAGCGTATCGACCTTGCCGTTGACTGCAGCCTCGGTCAGCACGCGCGTGGTTTCCTGGAACGATGCCGCGGAAATAAACGACTTGGTCTGCAGCGACGCCTTGGTGATGCCCTGGAGCACCGGTTTCGCCGTCGCGGCCTTGCCTCCATCGGTGACTGTCTTCTCGTTAACCCGGTCGAACTCGTCACGATCGATCTGTTCACCGGTCAACAGAAGTGTATCGCCAGGGTCGACGACGTCGACCTTCTGCAACATCTGGCGAACGATCACCTCAATGTGCTTGTCGTTGATCTTCACGCCCTGCAGCCGATAGACGTCTTGAACCTCCTTAACCAGATAGGCCGCCAGCGCTTCAATTCCCAATACCTCAAGGATATCGTGCGGCACCGGATTGCCGTCCATCAACAAATCGCCCCGTTGCACGTAGTCGCCTTCCTGCACGCTGATGTGCTTGCCCTTTGGAATAAGACACTCGGCCGGCTCCACGCCCTTTGCATCTGACACAACAATCACACGACGCTTGGTCTTGTAGTCCTTGCCAAATTCGACGCGACCGTCAATTTCGCTCATGATCGCGAAATCTTTCGGGCGACGTGCCTCAAACAGTTCGGCAACGCGCGGCAGACCGCCGGTAATATCACGGGTTTTCGAGGACTCTCGCGGAATTCGAGCGAGCACGTCCCCTGCCTTGACCTGCGCGCCGTTCTCGACCGAGAGAATAGCGTCGACCGACATGAAGTACCGAGCCTCTATGCCGTTCGCCAGTTTGATAACTTGGCCGCGCTTGTTGCGGAGCGTAATCCGCGGCCGCAGGTCCGTGCCACGGGGCTGTTGTTTCCAATCAACTACGACCTTACTGGCGATACCAGT
This sequence comes from uncultured Flavobacteriales bacterium, assembly GCA_964501745.1. Classification (GTDB taxonomy): domain Bacteria; phylum Pseudomonadota; class Alphaproteobacteria; order UBA8366; family CAVOAK01; genus CAVOAK01. Next base: position 2,077 of record CAZCVU010000571.1, read on the forward strand.
GGCTTCGTCCACGGTCTCACGCATGGAAGTGCCTTCGGT
>CAZCVU010000572.1:0-2107 GCA_964501745.1 uncultured Flavobacteriales bacterium
ACATACTCGACAAAATGCACTATACCGGCTTCGACGGCGTCGTGAAAATAGCCGATCGCGTCGGTCCGGCTACCCCGCAAGAGCTCGTATTGCCCAGCATAGAAGAGGGCCTCAGTACGTTTCTCGCGTTGCCTGACCGGGTCCGGATCGCTCGCTCGGTCAATGGTTGCCTGAACCGTGGCCTGTCCTAGGAGCATTGCGATAATCGGACCTGGCCATGGTTCGCGGGCAAACGGTGCGGCATTCTTGGTGAGGTCGTTCCGTCCGTCGCGACCCGAGCGAGCCTGCGACAAGTATAGCCAGATCGCGGCATATGGATCGTTTGGTTGGCGCCCGATGGCAGTTTTGAAGTCGTTTATCGCGGCATCGAAACGGCCGGAGAGAAACCGCGTTCGACCACGGCCGTTATAGGCGCCGGTACTGTTCGGGTCGAGACGGATAGCCTCGCTATAGTCCTGATCTGCGCGGTCGTGCTGTCGTTTGGCAGCGTACGCAACCCCGCGGTTGTAGTAGGCGGGGGCATTGCCTGAGTGAAGACGGATCGCTTCATCGAAGTCGAGAATCGCTTTGTCATACTGACCGGTCTGTCGGTAGATATTCCCACGATTATTGTATGCCGGAACGTTATCTGCGTTAAGGCGGATGGCGTTACTGAAATCGCGTATTGCTTGATCGTATTGTTTCTTGAGGCTGTATGCATTGCCGCGGTTGAACAAGGGGACATCGTCTTTCGGCGCAAGTTGGATCGCCTGGTCGTAATCCTGAATCGCGCGGTCCAACTGCCCGGTGCGGGTTAGTGCATTGCCTCGATTGTTAAAAGCGTAGGCGTGCACCGGGTCAAGGCGAGTTGCCTGAGTGTAGTCTTCGATCGCCTCTGCGAACTGACCCATGGCCAAATACGCATTGCCGCGGTTGTACAGAGCCAGGAACAAGTTCTTGGTCGACAGATCGCCGCGTTCGACACACTGAGTGTAGTGCAGGATCGCGGTTTTGTAGTCTTCGGCATTTTGAACTTCGTTGGCTCTCCTACAGAATTCTAAATTCTCAGCAGTGACCGCGGCTGGGAACCAGAGCAGAATCCAAGTGATGGCGGCTACGCGAAGCATAGGCGACTCCAATCTGGGTAATCTTGCCATGCAATTGGGGCCAGCTCAAACTTGAGCTTGGCGACGGCTCTCTGATTAGGAGCCAGCGGCTCTCTGCGCGCCTATTCCACCATTCCGGCAACCGCTGCACCTTCTCGCAGACCGCGACGGCGCGCACGCCAGGTGGCGACGTTGGCCTTTAGCATCAGAGCGGATGGGGTGACGAGAAGTGTTAGGATCGTTGCGAACGCCAGGCCGAATGCAATGGCCGTGGAAAGCTGTGTCCACCACTGCGTAGAGGGGCCACCGACCGCGATCTCGCGGGTAACGAAATCGATGTTTACGCCCAACACCATGGGCATCAGGCCAAGGATTGTCGTCACCGAGGTTAGCAGGACAGGACGGAGGCGCTGTGCGCCGGTCAGTAGAATTGCCATCTCCGGCTTATGGACAGTCTTGCGAATTCGATCGTAGGTATCGATCAAGACGATGTTGTTGTTGACGACAATGCCGGCCAAGGCGATCACGCCGACGCCACTCATGACGATGCCAAAGGGTTGCTGAATGACGAGGAGGCCGAGCATCACGCCGACTGTCGACATGATGACGGCGGAAAGAATCAGGAATCCGCTGTAGAAGCTGTTGAACTGTGTCACCAGGATCAGGGCCATGATGAAGAGCGCAACGGCGAAGGCCTTGGTGAGAAACGCCTGTGCAGCCTTCTGCTCCTCGTCTTCGCCTTTGAAGGCAACGTCGATTGCCGAATTGAGACCGGCGGTCTCCAGCCAAGCCTTAATCTCCTTCACCTTGTTGTCGGGCAGAACGCCGTCCTCCACATCGGCCTTGACGAACGCGATACGCTTCGCATCGACCCGGCGTAGCAGCCCGGTCTTCGGTTTTGGCGTACGCGTCACATAGTTGCCGATGGGGACCAACCCTTGCGGTGTCTTGATCTTGATTTGATCGAGCTTGTCAATCGTCCGGGAGTCGAAGGGGAAACGAGCGATGATATCAATTTCCTC
>CAZCVU010000573.1:0-2103 GCA_964501745.1 uncultured Flavobacteriales bacterium
CTGAACAAGATAGAGCTGGTCGTTAAGCTCGGCTGCCGGCCCACCTATCACGGAAGCGAAGACATCACGGATCTCCTGCATTGCGTCGAGTGGTTCTTCATGCGCGCCCTGCACCTCGACGCGATCGCAGGTCGAGATAATAACCGCTTGACGAATTCCGGACCGGGACAAGCGCTCGAATATGACCGGTGCGCGCGATTCATCGACAAACATCCGATCGCGCAGCAAGACGGAACTGGAGCGGTGGTTAGCTCCGACAACGAACAGTCGTGCCCGTCGAGATTCTGACATCGGCTCGGTTACAAGTAACGAGAAAGCTGCGCGACCAATGAATCTACCAAGGTAGATTCCTGATCGCCTGATTCCATGTCGCGCACGGTGACGACCCCCTTCTGCAGCTCGTCCTCACCGAGAAGAACCGCAGCGGCCGCATTAATCTTGTTTGCCCGGCGCATGCGCTTGCTCAGATTTCCGCTGTCGCCGAGGTCCACTCTGAAGCCGGCGTGCCGGAGTTCCATACTCAGCTTGAGCGCCGGGCCTTCGGCAATATCTCCGATCGGAACGATGGCGATTGGCCGGCGCGCTACTGATCCGCCATGTGCAAGCATGGCCATGCGCTCGATTCCAGCGGCCCAGCCGACACCTGGAGTCGGCGGCCCGCCAAGCGTTTCGACCAAACCGTCGTAACGGCCGCCAGCGAGGACTGCGCCCTGAGCGCCCAAGCGCGCTGTCGTGAACTCAAAGGCAGTATGGCAGTAGTAATCCAGTCCTCGGACCAGCCGCGGATTGATCTCATATTTGATCGACAACAGATCCAGGCCTGCCTTCACACGCGCGAAAAAATCGCTGCTCTCGGCATTCAAGAATTCCTGGTAAATCGGCGCATTCGCGACAATGCGCCGGTCCGCACGGTCCTTGGAGTCGAGAATACGCAGCGGATTACGCGATAGGCGGCGGCGGCTGTCTTCCGATAGGTCGCTCTGATGATCGTTGAAGTACGTGACCAACGCCTCGCGATACTGTGCACGGCTTGCCTCGTCGCCCAGTGAATTGAGTTCCAAAACCGTGTGGTCGCGGATTCCCAACGCGTTGAGGATATGGTCGCCAACGGCAATGACTTCAATATCCGCCTGTGGTCCGGCGACACCAATAAATTCGACATCGATCTGATGGAACTGCCGCAACCGGCCCTTTTGCGGCCTTTCGTGACGGAACATCGGTCCGCTACAGAAAAACTTGACCGGGCTCTGCTGCGCCAGACCATTCGAAATAAAGCAGCGAGCAATGCCGGCGGTATTCTCCGGCCGCAGCGTGATCTCGTCGCCGCCCTTGTCGACGAAACTGTACATCTCCTTTGCGACGATGTCGGACGCCTCACCGAGCGTCCGCGCAAACACGTTCGAGAACTCGAAGATCGGCGTTGCCATCTCGTCAAAACCATACCGTTCGGCAATTTCGCGCGAGGTGTCCGACACGTGGCGATACGCCCGCATCTCCTCGGGTAGCACATCATGAGTCCCACGAACTGGCTGTAGCACCCCGATCTCCTATCTTGACGACCGACGACCGCATTATGCAGCCGCCTGCACCCTCTCGGCGGCATTGGCCCGACTAGCCGTTATAGACCGCATGCGATTCAGGCGGAACAGCTGTCCGCAATGAGCAAAGGGTATTTTGCCCGCGTGAGCCGCGTCATATGTTCGCTATGGGTTATCTGCAGTGCTGTTTTTAAGCAGTTCGGGCTCCAGCCTGACATCCCGACGGACTGCACCGTTGGGCCCAATGTTATCGACGGGCTCGCCATCGACCGTGATTCGGAGCGCGCCGGCATTTCCCGTCACCAACGTCAAGCCCGACCGATCTGGCACGCGGAACGTGTCTCCAGTCCGCAAGACACGCGTCAGCAGCAGGGCTTCGTCGACGTCCTTGATCTCGACCCAACTGTCGCTCGTCGCCTCGATTATGATTCGCGCATCGACATTCTCCGAACCGTAAACCGCCGGCGTGCGCACGGGGTCCGCAGGCGGCTGATCCAGCGGAAGTGTCGGCAGCTCAGAACCTTCCGTCGATGGCTCGAGAGCGGCCACGACATCGCCATCACCG
>CAZCVU010000574.1:0-2098 GCA_964501745.1 uncultured Flavobacteriales bacterium
TGTTGAGCTCGGGATCCTCCATGACCTTGTTGACCACGCGGTCGTTCTTCAGGAGATACGGGATATCGAAGGCCTGAATCGGACCGAAGAGATTGGAAATGCCGCCGCCCGTGGTGAAGGACAACTCGAGGCTGCCCAGTTGCACCGCCTCAACGGATTGACGGAAGTTTCCGAGCTGCGCGGCGGGGTAGATCTGGACGTCGAAGCGGTTGCTCGACATCCGCTCCATGTACCCTTCCATGACCTCGAGGCAGACCTGCACCGGCGTGTTGGCGCTGGCGACATGGTTCACCTTCAACACGGTCTCTTGCGCCGTCGCCATGCTGGCACCCAGCATCGCGACGAGACCGGCACCGGCCACAAGGCCGGTGCGAATTGCCATACTTACTGTCATCCTACTTTTCCTTCCTTTGCTACGAAGTCTTAGGTTTACGAACGGCCGAAACTACTAAATCCAGCTCGGCTGGCGGGACCGATCAACCACCACCCATGAGTCCCATAATCCAGTGTCCATCCGGAATGCGCGCAAATCCGGTGATGCGCGGCAGCGTCAATGCGATATCGGGAATCAATGTCACGAGGAGGATCGCCGCGAGATGAATTGCCAAGTAAGGCAACAGCTGCCTCGCGATCACCTCGATACCCAATCTCGTCAGGCTCGACGCGACGAACAGGATCAGGCCCATCGGTGGAGTCGCCAAGCCCACGGTGACGTTAATGCACATGATGATTGCGAAGTGAAGCGGATCGACGCCGAGCTGATAAAGGGTTGGTGCCAGCACGGGCCCCAAGATCAGAATGGCCGGCACAGCGTCCAAGAACATGCCCGTGACCAGCAGCAACACGTTGACCAACAAAAGCAAGGCGATCGGATTTTCCGTGACCGTGAACAAGGCCCTGGCCAGCGCCTGCGGCACGCCGGACACAGTGGCGACCCAACCGAACACCGTCGACGTGCCGACGATCAAGAGGATCGTCGAGGCGATCAGTCCCGTTCGCAGGAACAATTGCGGCAACTCTGTCAGCGGCAGCGTGCGCATCACGAAGATGCTCAGGACCAGGGCGTAGAAACACGCGGCGCCCGCCGACTCCGTCGGCGTAAACACGCCCGAGAGGATGCCGCCGATGATGATGATCGGCGTGAGCAGCGGCAGGAACGCGCCCCTGAAGGAAGTCCACATCTCGCCTGCGGAAGCGCGCCGTCCACTCTTCGGGTAGTTCCGCCGCTCGCCCAGAAATTTGGTCAGCACCATGAGGCCGATGCCGATCAAAATTCCCGGGACGAATCCGGCGAGAAACAGCCCGGCGACCGACACCTTCATGATGAAGGCGTAGATGATCATGATGATGCTGGGTGGGATGATCGGGCCGATAACCGAAGACGCCGCCGTCACCGCGGCAGAGAACGCGCGCGTGTACCCGTCGCGCTCCATCGCCGGAATCATGATCGACCCGATGGCCGAGGTATCAGCCACTGCCGAGCCCGACAGACCCGCGAACAGCATGCTGGCCACGATGTTCACCTGCGCCAACCCGGCACGGAAGTGACCGACCAGGGCGCGGGCGAAACGAACCATATTCTCGGTGATGCCGCTGGTGTTCATGATCTCGCCGGCGAGCACGAACAGCGGAATGGCGAGCAGCGGGAACTGGTTGATGCCGCCAAAGATCCGCTGCGGCAGCATCTTGAAGAAGAGTGTCTTGTCGTCCAGCACGAACCCCATCAGCGGGGCGAAGCCCAGCGCAAACACGATCGGCATACCGATCGCCATGGAGCCCAGGAAAATCCAGAAGAATGTTATCGGCATTGCCTCACCCGCTCAGCCCGAAGGCGCGCTCCCCTATAGAATATTGTTCTTTCTGAATGTCCGATCGGTCCCGGACACCTATTCACCTGACAGCTTCGCTTCCTCGGCGTGGTGCATCTCGGGATCCTCGAATTCGGGCAAGCTGCCCTGCTCCGGGTCTATGACACCCACGAGCACGCGCAGCCAGTGCTCGGCCAGCACAAGGATCATAATGGCGCTGCCGACCGGAACCGCCAAATAGACCCAGAAGAACGAAATCGGCAGCGATGTCCACTTCTGCGGCCAGGCGT
>CAZCVU010000575.1:0-2097 GCA_964501745.1 uncultured Flavobacteriales bacterium
GCAAAGGCTGAGCCGCGCTGCAGGCGTTCGGCGCTCTTCTTGCTCGCAGCAGTCGCCGCCTTTCTTGCCGGGGCCAGGGCGGTGAAGCCGTACAACTTGGACTCCGGATAACAGGCGCACGGGTTGGGCGGGGAATAGACCATGCCGTTGGCGGGCATGATGCCGTACAGACAACCGCCGCGCACCCAGTGGTTGATGGTCCACTCACCGGTCTTCAGGTCAACGAACTCGATACCGGTGCGCGAGGAAAGGATGTACTTCTCGGTTGCTTTGGCGCGGTAACAACGGTGATGAAACCAGAACGCCTTGACGGTCGGCGGATACGCCGCCGCCTCCTTGCCGGTTGCCAGGTCGTGCCCAACGTAGCGCCCGCCACCGCCACCCTTGGCAGTCGAACCCATCCACACCTTGCCGTTGGCGACGAACAGGTCCTCGGGCGAGTTGTAACCACTGAAGGGACTCGGCGCTGTCCAAACCTCCTTACCGTCTTTCGTTGACAGGACCGACATGGTGTCCTGGCCGATGTCCTTCGAACCCCAACCCTGATACGACATGTGAGTCTTTTCGCCGCCGGCAAAAAGCACCTTGTCGCCATGCACGACAAGCGTGGGCGCGAACCACGACTGCAAACCGCGACCGTCCAGCCCCTGCCACACAGGAACCGGCTTCGATACCCAGCGCTGCTTGCCGCTGGCCAGGTCCAGCGCGACGATCTTTTCGGCGTCGTGGAAAAACACGCCGCCGTCGCCCACGCCCAGGGTGAGCGGTAGAACGGTGCCCGCCTTCTCCCACAACGCCTTGCCGGTGTCGGCGTCGAACGCGCGGACAACCCGGTCACCGTGCGTCCAACGCTTCGACCGGATACCCGCCCAGATCCTGGACATCCTCGGCGAGTGAGTCGTGCGGCTGTCGCGCGACTTGCCCTTCTCGGAATCCTCCGCGAGGTCCGCTTCGTAGTTGATTGGCGTGCGGTTGACCAGGGCCAGCAACACGTCGCCGTGCAGCAGGATCTCTTCGGTGCCGTCGGTGCGTGGGTAAACGCGAATGGTCTTCCCCGACTTTGCCTGGATGGCGGTGACCGGCGCCGATTCGCCCAGGGTCACGTAGACCACGTCATCGACGGCGACCAGACGCCGCGGGAGATTGGCCGGGCCGCTCTTCAACGGCCACAGGTGCGTGTGCCAGTTTGGGATCGGCCGCTTCCACAACTGCGCACCGTTGAACGCGTCGCGCGCCACCAGTTGCCAGTCGGACGGAAGTTGGGGCGACACATGCGATCCTTCGTCGAGCACATAGAACATTCGGCCGGCGGCCGACACCATTGCCGACATACTGGCCATGTGGTCGTGGTGCCGACTCCAGCGCGGGCCGCACTGCCACTGCAGATGGCGCGGCGGCCCGATGCGAGTGTCGTGCGACACCGCGTTGTTCGAGGCGTCGTGCATGTAATGGGTCCAGTCGTCCAGTTCCTTCGGCCAGGGTTTGGTGAAGGCGGACCAACCGTTGCCGATGGGAGTCGCGGGCTCCGGCAGACCGCGTGCATCCCCTGGCGCGACGGCGGCGCTCAGCGGCGCGAGTACCCGCTTGATCTCGCTGCTCGGTACAGGTGGCGCGTTTTTGGCAACGACAAGAAGGTTCACCGACTCATCGATCATCGGCAAGGCCGAGGTAACAAACGTGTCGACGGTCACGCCACCGATGACACCACGTTTTGCCAGCTCAGCGCGCGCTGCTGCGGCGGTCGCGGCATCCTGATGCAACCCGAGTACGAGAAACCGATGGTCGCGGTGAAGTTTGGCCAGTCCGTCAGCCCAATCGCCAATTGCTTCGTCGCCAGCGATCCACACGGCCCAGCCGCCGCGGGCGCCGGTCTTGTCAACTACATTGGCGATCTCCGCCGCCGTCTGCGCGGCCCCCGGTCTGGCAGCGACGAGCAGGAACAGCGCACAGCAGGCGACGGCAGTGTGTCGAAGCGTGGTCGGAACAGTCATGTGAAACCTCCATTGCAACGAACCATCAGCTAACAGCATGGCTCCAAAGCAGTCTGACAGGCGGCGTGCAATGTATCGGGGCCTCGCTGCGAACCGGATATATTGC
>CAZCVU010000576.1:0-2089 GCA_964501745.1 uncultured Flavobacteriales bacterium
AGCTCGGCATCCCCGGCACGCCGATGGAGCCGCCGGAAGGCTATCCTGACATCTCGGACCACGAAGTCTGGTTGCTCGTCAACCACACGCTGAGTCTTCGGTAGGAGCGGAGATCGTGCGGATCTCACGGATCGGAGCTTCCGCACAACAAACTGACGAGCAGAATCAAATTGCTGTTGCAGGAATACTGATGTTGATGGTGACCGAACTGATTGAAGTAGCGCAAGGTCGGCATTCGCCGTCAGTAGTCCGGTCGCGGGCCGCTGGGCGATTCGACCGCACGAGGGCGCCTGTCGTGGTGTGGAACGTCTGCTCTCACTGCAACATGCATTGCCCCCACTGCTACGCCGCTGCCGGTGTGCGTCCCTCTCGGCGCGACCTGAGCGAGCGTCAATGCCTTGATCTTTTGGAGCGGCTGGCCGAGGGCGGCGTGCGGGTGGTGATCTTCAGCGGCGGCGAACCGCTGTTGCGAGCGGATTTGATCCGTCTGATCGGCCGCGCCACCGAGCTGGGTCTCTCGGCGCACCTTTCGACCAATGGCCTCTTCCTCGATCCAGGCAGGGTCGCAATGTTGCGTGATGCGGGACTGGGATACGTGGGCGTAAGCATCGATGGTCGCGAAGAACTCAACGACTCCTATCGTGGAATCGCTGGTGGATTCCAGCAGGCCGTCGACGGACTTCGGAATGCCGAGCAGGCGGGCCTGCGGACGGGTCTGCGCATGACCATCACTCGGCGAAACGCGGATCATCTCGAAGATTTGGTGCAACTGGCCGCCAGTTTGCGATTGGACCGTTTCTACGCATCTCACTTGGTGCCTACCGGCCGCGCGCGGTCAATGACTGTCGACGCGTTGAGCGGCGAACAAACCCGCGCGGTGTTGCTGCGTCTGTTCGCGTTGGCGGAGGATTGCGTGTCTCAGGGTTCCCGACTTTCCGTTGCGACGGGCGCCAACGATTCGGACGGCGTCCTATTGCTTTATTGGATCGGGGCGCGCTACGGCGCGTCGGCTGCGGAGAAAGTCGAGCAACTTCTTTGCGCCCGGCGTGGCAACTCGGCGGGTGAAGGCGTTTTGTGTATTGATCCGCAGGGGAAGGTCCATCCCGATCCTTTCTGGCGAAGCGTGGTCGTCGGCAATCTTTGCCAACAAACGGTGCGGGATGTTCTCGACCATCCGTTGTTGCAGAGCCTGCGGCGGCGGGAGACTTTGCTCGAGGGGCGTTGCGGTGGCTGCGACTGGAAAGGACTGTGTCGCGGATCGCACCGTGGTCGGGCGGAAGTGGCGACGGGCCTCCTGTGGGGCTCCGATCCTCTCTGCGTATTGACCGACGCGGAAGTGGGAGTCCACCCAGCAGTAGTCGTGGAGGTCTAATGGTGCTTGCTCCCGAAGTTTCCGACCGGCTGGCCCAGGCCATCCAAACCGCGGTCCCGCTGGTGCCGGAACCGTTCCGGCAGCTTGCCGGATCTCTGGACCTTGAGCCGGAGACAGTTCTTCGACAGCTTCGGCAGTGGCGCGACTCGAAGATGCTTCGCGAAATCTCCGCGGTGCTCGAGGGAGAAGCGCTCGGCTACGACAGCGCCCTGGTTGCGGCAGAAGTACCGGTGCGGCGGCTCGATGAAGTCGTGGCGGTGATCAACGAGCATCCGACGGTAAGTCATAACTATCTGCGAGACCACCGCTACAACGTCTGGTTTACACTGGCGGTTCCCGAGACAATGGGGCTGGAGCGGACTTTGGACATCTTGTCGTCTATGACGGGAGTGCGATTCCATACCTTGCGGCGGACGACGACTTTCAAGATCGGCGTCCGGTTTCGTCTCGGCAGCCTGGCGAACGACACATCGGTCGTTCCCCTTGCTGCACCCTGTTGTTTTGATCCAGACCGGCGGCAACAGCAGATGCTGCGTGCTTTGCAACGTCCCCTGCCTATCGTGCCGCGCCCGTTTCAGCAGTTGGCCAGTGAGGCAGGCGTTACGGAGGAGGTTTTGCTGGCGTTTGCCTCAGCGCACTTGGGCGGAGTCATCCGGCGCTACGTGGGCACTTTCTACCACCGGCGTTTGGGTGTGCGAGCTAACGGGATGGTGGTTT
>CAZCVU010000577.1:0-2079 GCA_964501745.1 uncultured Flavobacteriales bacterium
AGGCCGAGTCCTTCAGCAGCGTGAGCGATTTTCATTACTCCCGTGATGCCGCCATCGAAATCAGGGTCGGCTCGTAAGAAATCGGTTCCTCCGGCGATAGCGAAGTCGACGTGGGGTTCAAGCATCCTTACAAACTCTGTCATCAGTAGTGGGGTTTTGACGAGTTCACGCAGTTTCTTGTGTCCGAATGCTGACATACCGGTGTCTTTGTAGGGGTCCTCGTACCAGTAGTAACCGGCCTCATCGAGCGCTCTACCCACCTTTACAGTGTCGGCGAGAGTTTCGTACTTGCACCCGGCGTCCCACATGAGGTCCATTTTGCCTCCGACACGTTTCGCTACTTCCAGCGCCAGGTCGACATCGCGCTGTACCGATCCGTTTCGCCACGGGTGCATCTTATAGGCGGGGTAGCCCATTTCGAGGCATTGTTCGGCGAAGTCAGCGTAGGCTTCGGGCGAGCTCAGTCCGCCAGGCGTCTCATCACCGCCGTACGTACTTGCGTAGGTGGGGAGTCGTTTTCTGTAGCCGCCGAGAAGCTGGTAGATCGGGGCGTTGTGAACCTTTCCGGCGATGTCCCACAAAGCGATGTCGATCAGCCCGACACCGAGGCGCCCGTTTTGTTGGCCAGCTCGCTTCAACTCGACGTAGAGCAGTTCACGTTCCAGCGCGTCTTTACCTATGACGATGTCGGCAAGTTGTCTGATGGCAGCGGCATCGTTTATTCGAGAATTGACGTACTCGCCGGTAATTCCGGCGTCGGTATGGATGCGGAGGGCGATGTTCTTTGTGGTGGCCGTGCCGCCGGGAGCATATTGGGCAGCGCCGCGGCCGGTTTTAGCCATGTTTTTCACTTCGAATCCGAACTCGTGGACTTCGATTCCTATGATTGTCGGTCCTGCTGGCAATGTCTTGTTCCCCTCCTGATTTTCCGAGCGAGATAGCCGGTTTCGATCCGGTGTCTTTTCGCGTGGCGGTAGTGTAGCCGAGTGGTCTGGACAGGTTGGATGAGGGACGCGATGTGGTGCATGAGGATTCTGGGGTGAGGGAGAGCTGACCTGCCCCCACGACCGTTACCACTTATTACTCGGAACCGCTACGTGTTCAAGCCAGGGCATAAACGTCTCAGGCACTGGTGGCGGGTAATCGAGCGAGTTGTGAGGCCGCATCGGGTGAATGGTTGCAAACGGCGCATATGATTGAGGGCGTAGGTACGCCCGCTCAATTGCACATCGTCCTTCGATCACCACCTAAAGCCTCATGCGCAATTAAGCCTTTTGCGGTCACGTTGGAGCGGGCGGTCGTACTGCGCTAGGCGACACGCACTTGATTCGCTTCGCTTATGATGCCGGGCATTATGCCTTCTGAGCGTGTACAGCGGCGAATTGACGATCTCCTTGACCAAGCTGAGGAAGCCGTAGAAGCAGGCGAATGGGCAAGCGTCAGCGATGCACAAACGACCCCCGTCCGCCATTCCAGCTCACCCGCAAAGGACCCGGAGCACCTGATCGCGGATATAAGCGTCGCCGATCGGATAGTATGGCGTCTATGACCAAGGTGCGAGTCGGTTTCATTGGCGCTGGCCACATCGCTGAATTGCACGCGCGTGCCTACGTCGACAACCCCACAGGCGAGCTTGTCGCCATTGCCGACAACGTTCCGGGATACGCTGAGCAACGGGCACAAGAATGGGGGGCGCAAAGAGCATATTCCGATTACTGCGAGCTGCTGGCTGACCCCGATATCGACGCAGTTGAGATCTTGCTGCCTCACCATCTACACCGTGACGCGGCAATCGCCGCTTTGGACGCCGGCAAGCACGTCTCGCTTCAGAAACCCCTGGCGCTTGATCTCGCCGATGCGGATCAGGTCCTTGAGGCCGTGAGCCGCACTAGCCAGGTCTTTCGAGTTTTCGAGAACTCCCTGGCATATGAGCCTTACCGCTTCGCTACTTCATTGATTGAAGCCGGGGAGATTGGAGAGCCTCGTTCCATACGATTCAGCGTATATAAAGGCACCCCGTTAGGCGGCTGGCAGATACCCGAATCGGCGAGGGAGTGGCGGCGAGACCCCTCGTTGAGC
>CAZCVU010000578.1:0-2079 GCA_964501745.1 uncultured Flavobacteriales bacterium
TTGAGCCTGGACACGCCTTCGGGATTGGCCGTGAGTGGTACCTACTCGGTGACGTCGGCTCGCCTGGAGGGCGTCGACTATCTCTACGCCGTAACACCTGACAGCGGTCCGGCCGATGGTAAAGGCGGCATCAACTGGATCGAACTGAACTCGGCAATAGCCAATCCGGACCCACATCCGGATGCGCTTGAGTTCCTAGAATGGATCACGCAACCCGGACCCGCGGTCATTATCGCGAACGGCAATGGCAATTTGCAGCCTGTCAGCCAAATGGCGCAGCCCGAGGTTCTGGCGAAGTTTTCGAAGGCCCAGCTCGATGCCTTGCAATGGGACGAGTTTGAAGAACGCATCGCGAACGCAGTCGAATACGACATCGTGCCTGGCTATGACCGGCTGTACGACATTTACTCTGCTGCCATTCGCGCTCGGCGCTGAGTGATGACCAACGTGGGCAAAGGCACTTCGTCTATATTATCTATCTCCTCGCTGACCAAGCACTTTGGTAAAACGACGGCCGTCGACGACATCTCACTAGAAATCCCGGAGGGAGAGTTCTTCACAATTGTCGGTCCGTCTGGCAGCGGAAAAACGACGTTAATACGTATTCTCGCCGGTCTAGAACAACCGGACAACGGGCAAGTCGCCCTACGTGGAAAAGACCTGACCGGCGTACCCGCTAATTCACGGCCGACCTGCATGGTATTCCAATCATTAGCGCTGTTTCGTCACATGACGGTTGGCGAGAACGTTGAATTCTCACAGAAGGTACGAGGAGTTCCCGCTGCCGAACGTCGCGAACAGGCACTAGCCAATCTGCACCTGGTTCGCTTGTCGACTGAATACTATGACCGGAAGGTTACCCAATGTTCAGGTGGTGAACAGCAGCGCGTCGCACTGGCTCGGGCGCTTGCCTCAGACCCGGAGATCCTCTTTTTCGACGAACCACTGGCGGCGATTGACTATCGCCTGCGTAAAATTCTCGAAGTTGAGATGAAAGAATTGCATCGCCGCACAGGCAAGACCTTTATTTACATTACTCACAGCCTCGAGGAAGCCATGGTGATGTCCGACCGCATTGCAATCATGCGCGACGGCTCTCTTGTGCAGATCGGCACACCGTCGGAGATTTATCATCAACCGGCATCGCGCTTTGTGGCTCAGTTCATGGGCGAAGTGAATATTTTCACAACGAGCGGCGGTCGGATCGTCGAACTCGATGTACAGCACAAGAATCTGCCGGACGGTTACCTCGTCGTTCGCCCCGAACATATCCGACCGGGTGTCATTGATGCAGACGTGAGTTTCGAAGCACAAATCGAGAGCGACTTCATGCTGGGATCCCGCAGCCAATATCACCTGCGAGTCGGCGAAAGCCTCGTTATTGCGGAATTGCCCGACAGCGAAGCACGGGGACTTGTTGTCGGCGAGTCCGGCCGCTGGGGATTCCGGCTTAGCGACAGCGCGGCCCTGAAGGACTAACGATGTCGGGACACAATCGCGCCGGACGGATCGCGGCACTGCCAGCGGTGTTGCTGCTGACAGCGGGATTCGTGGTACCCATCCTGCTAGTTGTAACTTACAGTTTTATGCCGTCGAGAACTTTCGGACTGGATGGCGATGCCACCCTGACCAACTACTGGAGCGCATTCACGGAAGGCTACTGGCAACCGCTGGCCTGGTCCGCGGGTACTGCTCTTGTCACAACGCTTATCTGCCTGCTGTTGGCATGGCCGACAGCGAAAGTCCTCAGCCGCCGCGCCGGTCCCTTCGCGACGACCGTGACCGTTCTTATTGCCTTGCCGATTTTCATCAGCGAGTCGGTACGTCTTTTTGGCCTGTCGCTGTTCCTGATGCCAGGCGGAGGCATACTTGCCGGCACATTGAACACGCTGTTCGGAATCGAGATTGGCTCGATTCTCAACACCCATCTCGCGGCATTAATCGGCTATGTCTACATCCACTTCCCGTTCGTACTATTTCCGCTGCTGCTCGGATTCTCATTGATACCGCGCGAGCAGGTCGAAGCCGCTCGTGACCTAGGCGCCTCCAGCTGGCAGGTCTTCCGCGAAATTGAATTGC
>CAZCVU010000579.1:0-2076 GCA_964501745.1 uncultured Flavobacteriales bacterium
AACAACAGCACCCGCTGGCGAGACACCTCGCATGCAGAGGAAGTGATCGGCTGGAAAGCCCTCGGCTCGTCCGACCGGTTCGATCCGAACGATTTCAGAGACCAGCCAGGCCCGCCTTTGCCCACGCAATGAACGATCGACGGTCTATTGCTGTCGCGTAAGTATCAGTTCTGCTCGATACAGGGACTCATCAACGCCCAACGGCGGTGGGTCCGGCAAGAGGCGCTCAAGTCTAAGGTTGTACCCCGCCACTTCGTTGGTGACAGAGCCTTTCGGCGGGACGCTCACCGGGAACGATCTCCGCCGCCCGTCCTCTCCCGTCAATGCCAGCACTATTTCTGCCTCTCCCGCGACGATGCAGGTAACACCTGCCGCACAGCGCGAATCGGCCTGAAGATCCATGAAGTCGATTCTGACGTTCTCGTCGCCAACGTCCACCTCAACAAAGGCGCCCACTGACAGGGTAAATGACGTGCCGAGTTTCGGTCCCTTCGCGGGACCGTCTGACCCGCACGCAATGGCCAGCATGACGATCATCCCGGTCAAGGTGACAAGGAAGAATCGATATCTCGAACGACTCTGTATTTGCAGTGACTTCATTCTCACTTCACCTTCAGATGAGCTTTTGGTTCCCAGCCGAGCAGCGCACGGCCTTTAGCGCCGTTCACTTCTTCTTCCTTCTCGTCGCCCGAGAGGAACACGGCGTCATAGCGACTCCGGCGACCATTGGCCACCCTCAACGCCGCCAGATACGCCGCAGCCATATCTTCTTCGTCGACCACCCGCAGGAAGGCGGGGTCGTCTTTCGCCAGCTTCCTGCCCTCAATCCACCCTTCACGATTGCGAGGTCCGGTCAGGCGCAGCGCAATGATGGACATTCCAAACTCGCGGCAGAAGTATCGACAGATCATTTCGCCGAAGCCTTTGGTGAGCCCGTAAACGCTCTGCGCATCCAGCGGAACCTCTTCTTCCGCCGAGTACCAATCACGATGCCTGTTGTGCACGGTAAAGGTGCTGGTGTGAACGCCGGCCATGATGCCGGCCTCCTGCGCCGTCTTCAGCAAGACGTGAAGGCCCATCGTGTTAACCGGGTAGTTGTCCAGCACGTCCTGAACGGTGTGATCGGTCGACTTGGAGGACGTTGGGCTCTTCATCACCATGTTGATGAAGGTATCCACACCGTCCAGCGCTTCAGCCACCGCGCCGGGATCAGTCAGCGAGCCTTGAACGTACTCGACGCCATCAACACGCGGTGGATTGATGTCAAGGACGCGGAATTCATGTTCCTCGCGCATATATGGCATCGTCCACGTGGCGACGTTTCCCCCGCCACCAACGATCAAGACCTTCATTTCGCCGCTTCTCCCCACGTCCGTATAGATAGGTTTGCGTATCTGTTTGGAATATTGCAGATGCCATTATCTACGCGAATTATCCCCAGCCTGAAACAACGGTGGAATGGTGGTGGAAGACCGCCCCCCGAAAGTCACTACTATCCCTGTTGAGACCTTGCCAACCGCGTTTGCCGATGTCAGGTAGCCGTGGGGCTTGCCCCACCTCTTACTGCGCCGACGATGGTCTCCGTATCAATGACGAAGATGGTAGGGGCAGGTTTGAAACCTGCCCTGACGCCGATTGGAGCTGGATTTTGCGTATTGAAAGTGTCGAATCTTTTCTGATTCGAGATGCCTATGTTGTTCGAATTACTACAGACACCGGAGTATCCGGCATTGGCCAGACGGCCTGCTGGGGCTACCCGGAAGCCGTGGCTGAGGTGATTGCACGGTTCAGGCCGTGGCTGATTGGACAGGATCCGCTGCGGATCGAGCACATCCACCAGTTCCTGTACCGCATGGCCCCTTTCCGGGGTTCGGTCCTCTCTGGTTCCGTGGCCGCGGTGGACATCGCCCTCTGGGACCTCAAGGGCAAGCACTTCGAAGCACCTGTGTGGCAGCTCTTGGGTGGCAAGGTGAGAGACACGATCAGGCTGCACCTGCTGATGGGTGGCGGCAATGACGAGGAGATCAGGGCCAAGGCCTCCAGGTTTTGGCGCACGATCACGATCACGACCCACAC
>CAZCVU010000580.1:0-2056 GCA_964501745.1 uncultured Flavobacteriales bacterium
TCCTCCCTTATGAAAACACCTCAATCTGTCCCAAAGGCGCTGACGTCAGACAACCCTGGTACTGGCCGGAGGAGCGTTGGCGCTCCGTCGTCAACAAGGTTCGGGCCGGGCGCTCACTGAAGCCGGCGGAATGGAAGGACGGCGCGCGGGTGGCGGTGGCGCTTTCCTTCGACAGCGATCATGAATCGAGCACGCTGCGCTTCGGGGAATCCTCGCCGAGCAAGCTGAGCCAAGGGGAATACGCCAGCCGGGTTTCGCTGCCGCGCATCCGCGACTGTCTCGACCGGCACGACATAAGGGCGAGCTTTTACGTTCCGGCCGTGGTCGCGGAACTACATCCGGAAGAGCAGCGCCAGCTGGTCGACGAGGGGCACGAGATTGGCATGCATGGCTGGATACACGAGTTCACCAGCGACCTGAACGAGACCGAGGAGCGCGACCTGATGTATCGGGCCCGCGACTCCCTGGCGCGGATCACGGGTAAGGACCCGGTCGGCATCCGGACTCCGTCCTGGGATTTCACGCCGCACACCCTCCGCTTCATCCGCGAGATGGGGTTGATCTACGACTCGTCCCTGATGGCCGACGACGAGCCTTATGAGCTTTTGGAGGATGGTGAGCCGACCGGGATCGTCGAGCTGCCGGTCGAGTGGATCAAGGACGACGCGCCCTATCTCGGCATGGACCGGCGCGGCACGGCCCGGCCCTACATCTCGCCCTTCGACGTCTACGACATCTTCAAGGCGGAGTTCGACGGGGCCTACCGGGAGCGCGGGCTGTTCCTGCTCACCATGCACCCGCACGTCTCGGGCCACCGCTCGCGGATGATCGCGCTTGAAGGTCTGATCGAGCACATCAAATCACATGAAGGAATCTGGTTCGCGACCCATGAGGAGGTCGCGCGCTACGTCCTGAAGAACGCCTGACGAGGGAGGAAGAAATGGGCCTTCCAGCGCATGTGACTTCGTGGACGACTTGTCACGCGCCGACAGCGACCGTCTTAGTCGAGCGATGCTGTTCTGTTTAGCGATTTCGGTGTCGAGGGTCCATATGTAGGCCAGGTGAAAGCCTTTCTGGCGGTCCATACGCCAGATCTTCGGCATCAGAGAAGTAGCCCGTTGCGCACCCCATCCAAACAACAAAGAGCCGCACCGCGTAGGCTGATTTCGTGCTTTCAGGCTCGAGAAACCGGGCCCTCACGTACTTACACGAGGAAAGGGAGACCATGAAAGCGGCATATTTCGAGAAGCAGGGCGGACCGGAGGAGTTGAAGTATGGCGACATGCCGGATCCCGTTGCCCGACCGAATGAAGTTGTTGTCGATATTCACGCTGCAAGCGTCAACGGTGCCGATTGGAAGGTGCGCAGCGGTGCATACGGCTCACGCGACGAATTGCCCTTTATTTTGGGACGGGACTTCTCAGGCGTCGTCAGCGCCACTGGATCAGAGGTCGAGGATTTGAGTGTCGGCGACGAAGTATTCGCCGTTGTCGAAGGCGACCTGGAGGGCGCCTATGCGGAGAAGATCGCGATCAAGGCTTCGATCGTCGCAAGGAAACCAAAGACGATTTCCCACACCGACATGGCCGCCCTTGCGCTGGTCGGCCTGACGGCGCTGGTCGCCATCGAGGACACGCTCAAACTGCGATCGCGAGAGAAGATCCTGATCCAGGGTGGGGCTGGCGGCGTTGCCAGCTTTGCGATCCAACTTGCCAAGCACCTGGGCGCATACGTGGTCACGACTGCGAGCGCCGCGAACCACGACTTTGTACGGCAGCTAGGCGCTGACGAAATCATCGACTACCAAACGCAGAATTTCACCAAACTGGTGTCCGACTGCGACGCCGTGTTGGAGACCGTCGGCGGCGATGTGGCCGAACGCTCATTTGGTGTCCTCAAATCCGGCGGACGCGCTGCCTTCATCGCCTCCGGTGACAGCGCGCCGGACTCGCCGCGCGATGATGTAACGTCTTTCAGGCCGAACGTCGAACGCGACCGCGCACATCTCGAACGGATTGTCGAGTTGGTTGAGTTGGGCGCTGTTCGCCCGCCCGAA
>CAZCVU010000581.1:0-2054 GCA_964501745.1 uncultured Flavobacteriales bacterium
GCCGCCAACAAAATACGTGCTACTTGTCCGGCAGCGTCTGGCAGTAGCTGAGGATATTCACTTGCTCTTGGACATCCAGTACACTCAGAGAGACCATGCCAACGCGGCGATACCGAAACCAGTTAGGAGCTACAAAAAACCCGAATCCTCGTGCTGGGCGGGGTATGTAGTCAGGTCGTATCGGGATAAATCGCCAACGTGTGGCCGCTGAATACCAGATCTGAGACCCTAGATCGCAGAGGAATGCCGGCCTTCGCTCTCGACGAGGTAGCTGTCGAAAGCGGCGCAAACCCGGCGCACAAGCGGTCTCCCAGTCTCCGTTACCGCGATCCGGTGGTGGTCGATCTCGACCAGGCCGTCATCGCGCATGGCGGCGAGCGAAGCCAGTGCGTCGTCAAAGCAGTCCGCCTCCTGGCCGCGGCGCTGACAGGCAGCGTCGAGATCAACGGTCAGATCGCACATCAGTCGCTCGATGATCTCACCGCGTAGACGGTCGTCATCGTTGAGGGCGAGACCGCGCCGGGTGGCCAAGCGCTGCCCATCGATAGCTTCGCGATAGTCTCGCAGATGTGGCTCGTTCTGTGTGTAGCCCTGCGGAAGCGTGGAGATAGCCGAGGCTCCAAAGCCGACGAGGGAACTCGCGGTGTCGGTGCCGTAACCCTGGAAGTTGCGGTGCAGCTTCCCTGCCTTGAGCGCCTTCGCCATCGGATCGTCGGATCTCGCAAAATGGTCAAGTCCAACCGCGACGTAGCCGGCTCGCGTGAGCTCCGTTGCAACCGTTTCGCTTTGCTGCCAGCGCTCGCGGGCGTCGGGCAGTTTGCTCTCATCGATCAGGCGTTGGTGGGGTTTCATCCAGGGCACGTGGGCGTAGCCAAAGACCGCAACACGGTCCGGCGCGAGCGAAAGCGTCCGCTCGACTGTCCCGGCCAGGCCATCCGCCGTCTGGTAGGGCAAGCCGTACATTAGATCGATGTTTATGCGCTCGATACCCGCGCTGCGTAACTGATCGACAACCGCAGACGCGAGCTCATATGGTTGCAGGCGATTTACCGCGCGCTGGACCTCCGGGTCGAAGTCCTGGACGCCGAGGCTGGCGCGCGTCGTTCCCGCAGCAGCCAACGCGGCGACGCTCTCGTCCGTCACAGTTCGCGGGTCGATTTCGATGGCGATCTCCGCATCTTCAGCGATCGTGAAGCAGCGCCGCAGATGTTCCATGAGCGAGCGGAAATGTTCTGGTTCGACGATGGTCGGTGAACCGCCACCGAAATGGACGTGGCTGACGGGCCGCGGCGTCTCGAAGATTGAGGCAACCATGTCGATCTCACGGCCCAGCAGGTCCAAATAGTCCGCCACCGGCTGATAGTGGTTGGCAACCGTCGTATTGCAACCGCAGAACCAGCAGAGTTGCTGGCAAAACGGCACATGGACATAGAGCGAGAGCACCTTGTCCGGATCCGACGCCGCAAGCCACTTGCGACAGAGGTCGGCGTCGACGTCGGGCCCAAAGTGCGGCGCAGTCGGATAGCTCGTGTAGCGTGGCACGGGCCCGGCGTATTTGGCGAGTAGCTCTGGGGTCATAGTGCCTCTATAGCGGTACTGCGTTGCTAGGTCGGGAAGGTATCCCCCTTTTACGCTCTTCGCGCCACCACCATCAATAGAATGCGACCCGATGCCTACCATGATCTGGGTCAAGCCCGCGTTGCCTACTTTACGCTGAACACGACGCCGTGCGTGATCCGGCCAGGCAGCAGTGTGAGGAGACCCGCGATTATGACTAGTAAGCTGGTCAGTCTCGCCGTGGGCGGCTGCGTTTCAGGAGAGTCCGAAGCTACGGCCGCACGACGTCATAGGTCAGTGTGACGATTGAGTCCGTCGCGTTTGTCCACAGCAGACAATGTATTTGGTCCAAAGCTGCTGCATAGCGGTGGTTGTGGTCGACGAGGTTTTTGATTTGAATCGGTATCTGGGTGCGAAAGCCATCGTGGAAGTGAATCTCGAACTCGAGCGGGAGATCTGATTTGAAGCCGATCTCGATCGTCTCTCCAGCTCGCATG
>CAZCVU010000582.1:0-2045 GCA_964501745.1 uncultured Flavobacteriales bacterium
AATTTCAAGGGACGTGCCAAATCAAAAACTATCGGCAACTCTTGGAACCGAAGAGGAAGTAAAAGCACGGCAATGTCGGTTTTGGGTCAGAAGCGGACGTCTTCCAAACTCACAATAATGGCCCGCTCATAGCCAGAAGTGGGTATCGAGTCGGTCAGTTCTACCCCCGTTGACCTCAGACGACGCGTAATGGCGCAGCCGATTACCGGGAACCCAGAATGACCGCTGGCGTGAAAGATCATGGTGCGTTGTTGACGTGGGTCAATGCGATTTCGAAACGCATAAGATCAGTGTGCTCTGCGGGGTTCAAATCAGATACGTCGCGCGCGTGACGAAAGGATTTCTTTCCGGACCGGCGGCGACTGGCAGATAAAGACTGTCTTACTGGAGGCAAAAGCACATGGTGGGAATCTGGGAGGTAGTCCGGCGGTCCAAACAGGGACCGATCATGCGCGAAGCTGATTTCGATCTGCAGCGTCTGGTGCCCAAGTCGCGTGAGGTGGTCCAGAAGTACGGCATCAAGTGCAACCGCGAAACTCCGGTTCCGATGGACGATGCGATGGCCGACGCCGTGTTCGAGGCCGCCGTCGAGTTTTTCCTCGAGGTCGGCTGTTTCGTGAAGGGAAACAACCGGGTCATCGAGTTCACCCGGCAGGAGCTCGACGAGGCCCTGGAGGCCGCGCCCTCGGAAGTCTTGTTTGGAGAGGGGCGTGACGCCCGCCTGGCCAAGCATCGCACGGTGGAAGATCCCTCGCGCCCCCTTCTCTGGATGAATGGCGTGCCCACACCGCAAGATCTCTATTTCCCGGTGACGGAGACAGTCCTGTCGAATCCCCTGTGCGATATCTCGGGCAGCAAAGGTCTCGCTCATATCGACGGTGTCGAGATCGGCGTCGGCGACGCCACCGAATACTTCGGTGCCACCCGTATGGCCCAGATGCTGGTAGAAGCCCGTCGGCGAGTGGGGCGGCCTGGCCTGCCGATCTTGAACCAAACGGCGTGCGGCGTGACGGCGATCGGCATGCTTGCCGCTTTGGAATACCTGAGCCCCCGTGACGGCTACTTCCTGGCGACGATCTCGGAGCTGCGTCTCGATCCGGACCGGCTGCTCAAGGCCGCCATTCTGCAGGAATGGAACGCCAACATCGGCTTTTTGTTCTGTACGCTTTACGGCGCCATGGCCGGCGGTCCGGAAACCTCGGCGGTGATCAACGTTGCCAACTGGTTCCTTGGGGCTTTGGCCGTCAAGAGCAGCTATTACAGCTCATTTCCGCTCCATATGATGGGCACCAACAGCACCCATCGGGAGGTCATGTGGGCGGCCAACATGAGTGGCCAGGCGATTGCCCGCAACACCAACTTCGTGAGCTTCGGACATATCTACACCCGGCACGGTCCGCGGACCGCCCTTTGCATCTATGAGTCCGTTGCGGCGCTGCTTGGGATAATGGCCTCCGGCTACAATCCGAGCTTTGTGTGCTTTGCCGGTGATGGGAAGACGAACCGAACGAACCCCTTGGACGTCCATCTGGTTGCCGAGGTCGCTCTGGCAACCATCGGCATGTCGCGCCAGAAGGCCAACGAACTCTGCCTCGAGTTTCTCGACAAATACGAGGACAAGCTGCTGCCCGACCAGGATCTCGGCAAGACCTTCCCGGAGCTTTACGACGTGGAGACCCGGCAACCCCTGCCCGAGACCGTCGAGCACTACAAACGCATGAAGGACGAACTGGCCGACATTGGCATTCCCTTCACGTCGTAGCAGCACGCGATATTTTCATGCACGTTCCATCATCTCCCGGCCTTGAGGATTCACTCATCCTGTGCACGACGGTTGAATGTCCGCTTCGGGTCAGAAGCGGACGCCACCCCACCTCGCGATGATGGTCCGCTTCTAGCCATAAGCAGACATTGTGGATTACCTGCGATTGTGTCGGCGATATCAGTCCGGGTAGGCTTCCTCACCAGTCCTAATATCGGCAGCGAGGGAGTAATCAGCGATGACACGCGACGAAGAACGCGCCATCGAGTGGGACTGCCAGAAA
>CAZCVU010000583.1:0-2039 GCA_964501745.1 uncultured Flavobacteriales bacterium
CACAGGCCGACCATGTATTCGAGGTACGGCCCTGACTCCACGTACGCCACCAGCCGCTCCACGACTTCGGAGCGCGATTTGGTGCGGAATCCCTCTGTCTGGCTGATACAGTATTCGGCAATGGCGACGGGAATGACCTTGTGCAGGTCCTCTTCGGTGAGGGCGGATGCCGCGACGTTGCCGCCGCGCAATTTTACCGCGGCGGCAGCTTCCTCTTCGGAACGATAGAATTCCGCTTTGAATGAGGTTTTGCCAGGCTTGTCCGGCTGCTCGACGATCTCCACGAGCCCGGGCTTGCTGGCGATGCGCACGATGTCCGAATGGAAGAGGACAATTTTCGTCAGGGCGGGCAGAAGCTCACCGACCTCCGGGATGTGCCATACCAGTTTCGCCCCCGCCGCCTCGTGGCTCACGCCGGCATTGTCGCTCTGATTCCACAGCCCGCAGTCATGCATGAAGCCACCCAGGAATATCTCCGCGAGATCGAGGGCCAGGGCTGAGCCCTCTTTCTTTTGGCCTCTGAGGAGGACCTGCGAGGACAGCTCGGTGGCGAAGACGGCGACGTTGAGCCCGTGCTGCACGTCGCGGCTCGCCAGGTCGTGTCTGGCAATGAGGTCCATGATGAGCGTGCTACCGACGAGGTACTCGTCGATGGCTGAAGTGACCGAGCTGTGGAAGCCCGAGATGCGCTCATTCAACTCGCCGAGGTTGTCGAGAACTTCCCGGTTGCACAGCGCTGAGCTCGTGAAGGCCGACTCGCCGACGATGCGGTAAACTTCGGTCGCTTTCTTCGAGACAGCATCCGCTTTGGCGACGACTTCGCGGGACAGTTCGTCAGCGCGGCGACGGCGCTCTTTGGCGGAGTCGGGCGACTCGACGGTGCGGCTGAGGTCGGGGGCAGACCGCCCGCCGCGTTTGCCATGACTGATGACAACTTCCACGTATGGTCGGCTTCGAATCCGACGCGGGGTTGCGCTGCTCGAGCCAGACGAGATGTCGCTCCGTCAGTTTGGAATTGGCGACGATGAATACGGAGCCGCCGGGACCGTATATGTCGACGGCGACCCGCACAGTGAGGCCAGTTTCATGATCGTCGGCCTCGCGCAGAACAGTCCTGACATCGCGCGTGCTCATGCTGATCGGATTTATAAGCGAAAAGTATCCACAATACTGTGAGATGCCAAGCGCGCCGACCTCAGAGAGTTGAACTCTCCTCGACTGCCGGACAGACTCCATTACAGTACTGTCCGGGCGCTTTGAGAATAGTGATATTGTTCACATTCGCGGTCACTACAACGAACTGCGCAGCGATCTCCAGACTGCTCCGATCGCGTCGAGCTTGGCATCACTCAGGTAGCCGTAGCGGTTTACCCAGACCCCATCAGCTGGACTTTCCGCAGCAACCTTGAAGCGGCGCACGAAATCGTCGTGGGGACCATAGCCGTGAACCATCGGCGTCACGGCGGCACGGCCGTCGGTCTGCGCTATGGCCTGGCAGATTTTTCGGGCCTGGGTTTCGGTCGGAATCGGATGGGGCTCATCGGGCTCGGGGTAGTGGTAATCGCAAAGCTTCGTCGTCTGGATGTCGTCTCCGAGGTCGAAGAGGTTCGCCAGGGATTTGACGACGAGCTCTTCATGCAACCCGGAATTTCTGCTCAATAGCACCTCGCCCCAGAAAGAGACCATTTGCGCCCAATGCATAGTGAACAGTTTTGGTGTCACGGCATCGCAGTGCAAGCCGGCACCGGCAAAATCGAATCCGGTGAACAGTGAGAAGGGCGGCATGAAGGCATTCGCAGAGAGCTCTTTGTCCGGGCCGCCCGCCTCGAGAATGGCGCCGCGCCAGTGGGCCAAAAGGTCGACGGACAGGGCCGCTTTGAGGCGGAGCCACTCGAAGACCCCCGGGTAGCGCCGCAACAGGCCGATCTGCGTCACGCGGCCACGATCAACGCCGGCGAACTCTTCGAGCTCGTCGTTGGTGAGGCTGCCGTGGAGGTGATCGTACAGCGCGGCGACATCGCGTCTGATACCGTCAAAAT
>CAZCVU010000584.1:0-874 GCA_964501745.1 uncultured Flavobacteriales bacterium
GCCAGCTCCCAACTGGTCACGGTCTTGACCATCATCGGCATGACGATCGAGCCGATGCGAAGCACGGAATGGTCGGCGATGAGAAACAGCGAAACGAGCGAGGTCAACAGCAGACCAACGAAAATCCAGGCGCCGGTCGCAAGGAACAAGAACATCATCAGGATGACGATGAAAGCGGTGACGATCGGGTCCATCAGCGCCAACCCCTATTGTATTTCTTTGCGGCCATAGCCAAAGCAGACTGCCTATAGCGGCGGTTTTTTGTCGTCGACGATGGCGCCGCCAGCAAGGATGCGGAGCAGGTAGGCGACGAGCTGAAGCTGGAACAGAACGATGCCCAAGAAAACGATTCCTTCCGGAATCCAGAAGGGAACTTCCGCGATCGTCCAACTGACGGTGCCGCGCTCGTAGTGCCGCAGCACGCTACGTCCAACGAAATACGCCACGAACAGCATGGCCGCGAAGCTGGCGAGAATGATGACGATCTCGACAAGGCGGCGGACCCGCGTCGGCAGTCGAATGAGCACCAGATCAACGCGGATCAGCCCGCCCTGGTTCAAGGAGTGGCCGAGCGCGAGGTAGATCACGGCGGCCAGGCCATAGCCGACGAACTCCTCTGCGACATGGGTGGAGGTGGCGAAGAACGAGCGCAGGATAATTTCCACCATGATGTGTACGACCATTGCGATCATCACGATGATCGACACGTAGGCGGCGTATCTCGAGATCGCCGCTACGACGTTCTGGAACATCTCGCTGATGGCGTAATGCGGCTGGACCAAACGAGCGGTGGCGCCGCGGCGCCCGCCCGCGGGGGCGGCGCCCACCCCCCCGCCCCCCCCCCCCGTTGGGGCCGCGGCGCCCGCGCGCAACA
>CAZCVU010000584.1:884-2029 GCA_964501745.1 uncultured Flavobacteriales bacterium
TACGACGTTCTGGAACATCTCACTGATGGCGTAATGTGGTAGTAAGAATCGAGCGCCGCCGCTTCGTCGTCGGCGATCGGTCGCGGCGACGAAGCGGCGTCGATCGAACCTATTTCTGGCCTATGCGCCGGCGATAATCAGCCAGCATGGCCGGCCCGTCCGGTCCGAGCTTCACGAGCAATTCGTCCAGCGCGGGCTTTCCCGCCTCTTGCAGAAAATCGAGAAACGCCTGCGGCGGGTCTTCGATGACGGTGACGCCGGCTGCCCGCATATCCTTGTTGTTCTTCTCGATCAGAATCGTCTCCATCCGCTTCCAGGACATCTCCTTGGTTTCCTTACCAGCCTCCTTCACGGCCTTTTGAAGCTCGGGAGAGAGATCGTTCCAAGTGTCCAAATTGATGTTCGTCGAGCCCCACGGAATAGCGAAGTTGACATAGATGAAGTGGTTCAAGTAATCCGAAAAGCCGGATGCAAAGCCGGCATCGGCACCCGTCAGTACGCCATCGATGGTGCTCGTGGCCAGCGCCGGAACAACGTCGCTCCAGGCGAGCTGGATCGCCGCCGCACCTGCCCGTATGAAGGTTTTGAGGCCATTCACGTCATAAACTCGAAGTTTCCAATTCTTCAAATCCGCGGCGGATAGAATCGGTTTCTTGGCCCAAAGTCCGCTCGGCGGATTTGGCGAGGAGTACAGTTCGAACTGATTGTACGAACGGTAGACTTTGTCGTAGACGCGTTGCACGGATGCGTGAAAATGTTTGGCATCCTCAGGTTTTTGCACCAGGAACGGCATCGTATTGATCGAGAAAATCGGGTGCACGCCGCTGTGAAACGCGGTGCAGATACTGGCGATCACCAAGCCGCCCTCCGCCACCAGGTTAAGGTGGTCGAGGCACTTGTATCCCAATGCCCCGGCGTGATGGACAGTGACTTCAATTTGTCCCTTGGTTTTTTCTTTAACGAGCTTGGCAAAGTACTCGGCCGCGACGCCGGCTTGGTCCGTGGGACCGAAGACATGTGCCAGATCCCACTTGATCTGTGCTTTCGCCGGTACGCTCGCCAATGTAGCCGCAACGGCAGCGGCGATGAAAAGCTGACGCGAAAGTTTCATGGTTTCCTCCTCCCAATGTGGTGTCGCGACGCAG
>CAZCVU010000585.1:0-2017 GCA_964501745.1 uncultured Flavobacteriales bacterium
AATGGCCGACGCTGTCTTTGCGGCTGCCGTCGAGTTCTTTCTCGAGGTTGGCTGCTTCGTGAAGGGAAACAACCGGATCATCGAGTTCACCCGGCCGGAGCTCGACGAGGCCCTGGAGGCCGCGCCCTCGGAGGTCCTGTTCGGCGAGGGACGCGACGCCCGCCTGGCCAAGCACCGCACGGTAGAAGATCCCTCGCGCCCACTGCTCTGGGCCAGCGCTCTCACCAGCGCGGTATCGCAGGATATGTACTTCCCATTGATGGAGACCTGTTTGTTGGAGCCCCTGTGCGACATGTCAGGTGGCTCCCATCTCGCCCAGATCGACGGCGTCGAGATCGGTATCGGCGATGCCACCGAGTATTTCGGCGCCACCCGTATCGCCCAGATGCTGGTGGAAGCCCGGCGGCGGGTCGGGCGTCCCGGCATGCCCATCGCCAACCAAACGCCGTGCGGCGTACAGGCGATTGGCATGCTTGGCGCTTTGGAATACCTAAGCCCCCGTGACGGCTACTACGTGGCGACGATTTCGGAGCTGCGTCTCGATCCGGACCGGCTGACCAAAGCTGCCATTCTGCAGGAATGGAACGCCAACATCGGCCTGTTGTTCTCGACGCTCTTCGCCGGCATGGCCGGCGGTCCGGAAACCTCGGCGGTGATCAACGTCGCCTACTGGTTCCTCGGGGCTTTGGCCACCAAAAGCAACTACTACAGCGCGTTTCCGCTGCATATGATGGGCACCAACAGCACCCACCGGGAGGTCATGTGGGTGGTTAACATGAGTGGCCAGGCGATTGCCCGCAACACCAACTTCGTGAGCTTCACACATATTTTCACCCGGCATGGCCCACTGACCAAGCTTTGCATCTACGAGTCCGTCGCGGCGCTGCTTGGCGTGATGGCCTCCGGCTACCATCCGAGCTTCATCGGCTTTGCCGGTGGTGGCAAGACCAACCGGGCGAACCCGCTGGACGTCCGTCTGGTTGCCGAGGTCGCTCTGGCAACTGTCGGGATGTCGCGCCAGCGGGCCAACGATCTCTGTCTCGAGTTTCTTGAGTTGTACGAGGACAAATTGCTGCCCGATCAGGATCTCGGCAAGACCTTCCCGGAACTTTACGACGTGGAGACCCGGCAGCCGCTGCCCGAGACCGTCGAGCATTACAACCGCATGA
Source organism: uncultured Flavobacteriales bacterium (assembly GCA_964501745.1). Classification (GTDB taxonomy): domain Bacteria; phylum Pseudomonadota; class Alphaproteobacteria; order UBA8366; family CAVOAK01; genus CAVOAK01. The sequence continues at coordinate 1,170 of CAZCVU010000585.1, forward strand.
AGGACGAATTGGCAGACATGGGAATTGCATTCACGTCGTAACTTCGCGAACGGCTTGTCGGACTTCCGAACAGGCGTCAGCTTTCAACCAGCCGATATGCCTCCGCCAGGCCGGGAATGTCTTCGGACTTGATAACCCCGGCCTCCTGCAGTTCGCTCTTCTGATCGTCGGCGAGCCTCAAGAAGGCGCTCCACCGGCGCGCCATCACAAAGGCCGTTGTCATGCTAGTTGAGTCGATTGTGGCCTCGTCGATTCCGAGTAGCTTGCGCCGCGTGGGCACCAACGCCTCCTGCACGATGTTTATGCCTTGCGGACAGACGTCCTCCAAGGCAGCGAACAGCGGGAATTGACCCAACCCCGATCGGGTCGCGAGATCCCTCCTGTCGGTCTCGTCCCGGGGATCGAGCGCGAACCGGGCGAACTTCACGAATGCGGCCGGGCCCGCGTAGCCCTGCCAGTCGATTCCGTCCTCGCTGATCCCCTTTACCGGTACCGCGCCGGAACAGACATTACACTCGATGCACTTGTAGAGGTGATTTACCTGCGCCATTTCCGCCTCGCGGACCTTCTCCGGAAACTCCGGGTGATAGGCCCGTTCGAGGTATGGTTGGAGGTCCATGATGGTGCGCTCGTAAGGTGCTGTATCCACCACCAGATCCCGAATGATGGGGAAGTTGGCGAGCGGCTCGACCGTCATGTTCTCGACGGCAGGCTCCCAGCAACCGAGCACTGGTTCGCCATTCACCGTGACCGCACACTCACCACATCTCTTGACGCCGCAGAACCAGCGATGGGCCAACCCGATCTCCTGCTCGTCATAGACGTGGTTCAGGACATCCACAACCCGC
>CAZCVU010000586.1:0-2016 GCA_964501745.1 uncultured Flavobacteriales bacterium
TCGTATAAAAGATTATTCTCGGCCTCCCGTTTCTCGTTATAGTATTACCAGCCCTCTTCTTACGCCCGCATTCAGCCAATGTATCGTTCAAGGCCATACGGAGGTCGGCAGCGCTATCGACCAACGTACCATCTAGATCGAATATGATCGCGTTGAATTTGCGGGCCACTATTTCATGCCTAAAATTACCAAATTGACCGCTCAGACCTTGAGGGCTTGAACCTGATGCTGATCGACAAAAAGACCGACATCGGCTCCTACTGCATAGCTGTGACTATCCTGTTGGTGGCTGTCATCAATAAGCACAATATCTGTGCCAACATCAACAGCGTAGCGAATGGTATTTCCCAAAAATTCAGTATGTCGAACGGTGCCAGCCAACTTGGTGCGCCCCTCAATGGGTTCAGCTGAAGCTTCACCAATCAATACGTTTTGCGGCCTGAAAATAATTGAACAGGGGCCGCGCTCTTGTGTGCCGAGCGGCACTTTATTACCCCCTTGAGAACTAAATACAGCCCTGCCTGCATCCTCTTCGACAATCCCTTGCATGACATTTGCAGTGCCGAGGAAATTGGCAACGAATAGGTTTTCGGGTCGATCGTAAAGATCCATCGGGGTACCGATCTGCTGGATGACGCCATCGTTGAGCACTGCCATACGATCAGAAGTGGTGTTAGCTTCTTCCTGGTCATGGGTAACGAAGATGGTGGTCAGCTTGAGGCGTTGTTGGAGCTCGCGGATTTCGCGACGCATCTGCACTCTCAGGTTAGCGTCTAAATTAGAAAGCGGTTCATCCAAAAGTAGAACACGCGGTTCGACGACAATGGTGCGCGCTAAGGCAACACGCTGCTGCTGGCCACCGGATAGTTGCGAAGGGCGACGTTCCGCCATATCCAAAAGGCCGACCATTTCGAGTGCCGCATCGACCTTTTCCGTTATGATTTTGGACGGCGTTTTTCGTTCCTCGAGACCAAAGGCGACATTTTTCCGCACCGTCATATGCGGCCATAGGGCATAACTTTGAAACACCATACCGACGTTGCGTTTCCACGGCGGTAATTTTGCGACTTCTTCATCTCCCAGCAAAATACGCCCGCTCGGCCTGGGCCCAAATCCGGCAATCGCCCGCAGGAGTGTTGATTTTCCTGAACCGGAGGGACCGAGGAAGGCGAAGAACTCGCCTGGTTCAATGCTCAGATTAATGCCTTTTAAAACTTCAGTGTTACCAAATGAAAGACCTAAATTCTCGATCGTAACACCGGTAGATCGGCTTTGAATGGTGGTCATGGGATTACGTTGCCTCCGCGAGCACTTGACTGGGTTGACGATCTTTTTTGCCGCGTTCAATGATGCGGTGAGAGAGATAGGTACCAAGGCCAACGATCAACACAGCGATGATGCCGAGCGCAGCCCCAGGCCCTCGGCCTGCCGCCGATTGCATGAATTCATATATGCCGAAGGCCAGCGGACCATCTGATTCCTGGGCAACCAACATGATGGTGGCGGATAGCTCAACTGAAGCAGTTGCAAAGCTGGTGACAAAGCCTGCAAGAATTCCGCCACTCATGAGTGGCACAACGACACGCCAAACTGTGCGCCCTTTCGTGGCGCCTAAGTTTTCCGCTGCTTCCTCAAGCATAACACTGACCTGTTGCAATGCCGCCATACAGGCGCGCAGGGCATAAGGCAACCGCCGAACGGTCAACGCCACAACGATAATAATCCACCAGGAAGCCAGCGGTTTGTCGATGATCGGCACGTCGATAGCATTGAACGTCCGCAAATATCCAATACCGAGCACAACTCCCGGAACAGCGAGAGCTACGGTCGCGCCATAATCCAGCCATTTGCGACCCGGCAGACCGGAGCGCAAGACAATGTAGGCAATGGCCGTGCCGAAGATGACATCAAATAGCGCCGCTAGGCCCGCATATAACAGCGTGTTGGTAATATATTGCGAAGATGACGCAAAGACCCGGATATAGTGATCGACGGTGTACGCATCGGGCAACTCGC
>CAZCVU010000587.1:0-2016 GCA_964501745.1 uncultured Flavobacteriales bacterium
GGATCGACAAGGTGTCGATAAAACCGGAAATTGATGAGTTGTTGTCGATGATGTAGTCCGCAACCAACATCGAGACGCTGATGTGGCTATCGATGTTGTACCTGATGCCCGCAAAAAAATCGGGACTGGATTACGACATCGCGTGATCCAGATACCCCTCCTTTGAGGCGTATGAAATGGCCAAATACTGTCAAAGCTGCGGCCTGCCGATGCATAAGGATCCGAATGGCGGCGGCACGAATGCCGATGGCAGCAAAAATGAAACTTACTGCTCCCTGTGTTATGAAAACGGCGCCTTCTTTTCTCCAGACTTCAGCGTTGAGGAGATGCAGCAATTCTGCATCGAGAAGCTCAAGGAGAAGGGGGTTCCTAAGATCTTCGGTTGGATGTTGACGCGCGGCCTCCCCCAGCTCGAACGTTGGAAAGCCGACTGACTTGGCGACCTTGGTAAGTTTCGCCAGCCAATCGAAAGGTCCCCGTGGGCTATTTCGAGCGAAACGTTGAGCTAACGCCAGGAAGTTCTGCTTTCGGGAAATCGCCGGCGCCCTGCCGTTTTGGCGAGGCGGCGGAAAGTGCGACGGTTGCCGATCACTCGACGACCGCCTAATCGACGCCGAGACGGCCGATCAGACCCTCGGTCGTTTGCACGTCGCCGAAATTGATGTAGAGGGCGTTAAGCGTTGCTATGTGGGCTTCGGGAGTAATCGCGCCGCAGGCATCTTCGATGACCAGCGTCCGGTAATTCAGCATCATCGCGTCGCGCGCCGTCGATTCGACGCAGACATTTGTTACGACACCGCAGAGTACCAGGGTGTCGATGCCATACGACTGCAGCAGGTCGGTGATGTTTGAGGCCCCGTCGATAAAGGCGGAATAGCGTGTCTTGTCGACCCAGAGGTCGTCATCGCGGGCATCGAGCGCGTGCCATAGCTTAAAGCCTTCGCTGTCCTTTGCGAGCCCCTGTTTCCGGAAGTTGATAATCTCAGGCTTCATGCGGTCGTAATGCGTGTTCCAAGTCCTGAATGCCTGCGGGTTGGTGAGATTGCGCAGCCAGACGACTTTGCCGCCGAAGCGCCGCATCGCTCCCACCAACCGGTTTATGTTCGGCACAATGGCGTGCGCGCTCGGGCAATAGGAGATTTGGCCTTCGACCATGTAAAAGTTCTGCATGTCGATTACCAACAGGGCGGTCGATGCCGGATCGAAACTGGTTATCGAATGCGGAACGCCGTCACGGGTTGTGATTTTTTCTATGTTCTCGGGCAGCAAAACGGACTTGGGCATGGTGCTCTCCGAATTGAGCGGGCGCCACGGCTGATCGTAAGGACGGTGGCCATCGCGCTCGGATTCTGGCGGAATTCTGACACGTGACCCGCGCCTAGTCGAACCCATGGGGCACGACCGAGCTATGCCCAACTTAGCTTTCAGTTCTTGAACTGCTGGAAACCAACTAGCAATTTCACCTCCGGCTGCGCGATCCACCAACGCACGAACAGTAACTGTGGTAAGACTTCAGCGATGAGCGCCAAGATATTCATAGACGGTGAGGCCGGGACCACGGGCCTGCAGATTCGGGCCCGGTTGCAAGACCGGAGCGATGTCGAGCTGATCGGTTTGGCCGATGCTGATCGCAAGGATGCCGAGCGCCGGCGGCAGATGCTGAACGGCTGCGATCTGGCGATCCTCTGCCTGCCGGACCAGGCAGCGCGCGAGGCGGTGGCACTGATCGAGAATCCCGACACGCGGGTGATCGATGCCAGCACTGCGCACCGGGTGGCCGAGGGCTGGGTTTATGGCATGCCGGAACTCGTTGCGACCCAGGCGAGCCGGATTGCCGAGGCGAAGCGGGTCTCGAATCCCGGCTGTTATGCGATTGCCGCGGTCGCGCTGTTGCAACCGCTGGTCGCCGCGGGCCTCGTGCCTGCCGATTGGCCGCTCACCATCAACGCCATCTCGGGCTATTCCGGAGGCGGCAAGTCGTTGATCTCGAAGTTCGAGAATCCGGCCGCTCCGGAT
>CAZCVU010000588.1:0-1166 GCA_964501745.1 uncultured Flavobacteriales bacterium
ACGGGCACGATGCCGGCGCGGTGTACCATGAGGTCGCGGCGCGACGTGGCGGGCGGCCGTTCCTGCTGGTCGGACGCACGGTCAAGGGGCGCGGCGTGTCGTACATGGAGAACGTGCCGATCTGGCACTATCGCTCGCCGACCGCGGACGAGTATCGCCAGGCGCTCGACGAACTCGACGAGGTGGCGTCATGAGGAACACCTTCGCCGATACCTTCTACGAGCTTGGCCGGGACGACCCGGCGCTCTGTGTCGTGGTCGCCGACATCTCGCCGGCCGGTTCGATCGCCAGGTTCCGCGAGGAGTTTCCCCAGCGCTTCATCAACACCGGCGTGGCCGAGCAGGTGATGATCGGCATGGCCGCCGGCATGGCGCTCAGGGGGCTCCGCCCGTTCGCCTACACCATCGCCACCTTCGCGCTCTACCGGCCGTTCGAGATGGTGCGCGCCGATCTGTGCTACCAGGACCTGCCGGTCACCGTCGTCGGCATCGGCGGCGGGGTGACCTATTCGTCGCTGGGCGCGACCCACCACGCCCAGGAGGACATCGCCATCGCCACCGCGGTCCCGAACATGACCGTGCTGGCGCCATGCGATCCGGCCGAGACGCGCGCGGCCACCCGCTACTGCGCGGCCGACAGCACGGGGCCGGTCTATCTCCGTCTCGGCAAGGCGGGGGAGCCGGACCTGACCGAGAACGCCCGCGATCCGTTCGCCATCGGCAAGCTGCGCTATCTGCGACAGGGCAGCGATACCTGCCTCCTGTCCTACGGCCCCACGGTCGGCCTCGCCCGCGAGGTCGCCGAGCGCCTGGCGACCGAGCGCGGGGAGTCGGTCTCGGTGATCTCCGTCCATACCTTGAAGCCGCTCGACGTCGAGGGAATCCGGCGGGTGCTGGACAGCCACCGCCGGGTTGTCGTGATAGAGGAGCACGCGCCCCATGGCGGCCTCGGACCCCGGGTCAAGGAGATCGCCTGGGATCACGGCGCCACCTGCGAGGTCCAAGCCTTCGCGCTGGCCGACACCTTCATCCACGGCTACGGCAGTCACCGGGAGCTGTTGTCCGCGCACGGACTCGACGCCGCCAAGATCTTCGACGCGTTGGGTAAGGACTGAATCATGCGCGCCAGGCGAGGCATCGGGTTCCTCGCCGTTCTCGTCCTCGTGC
>CAZCVU010000588.1:1176-2013 GCA_964501745.1 uncultured Flavobacteriales bacterium
GGCGGTCGCGGCCGGAGTCATTTATGTCGTCGTCCTTGCGAAGTTCGATCCGCCGCGCCACCAAATCGATCCAGAGAAGTACCGCCTGCGCAATTGGCTTCATTCGCCCGACGCTGAATTGGGCTTCCAACCGATGCCCAACCGGCATGTGGTTTTGCGGGAGCCGGCCGCAACGACGGTCGTTTATACCGACGACCGGGGCGCCCGCGTGGACGGGCCGGGGACGCCTCACCAGGACCGGGCGGATATCGTCACCGTGGGGGGATCCCTGTCCTGGGGGCATGGTCTAGCCAACCGATTCACCTTCACCTCCGCACTTGCCAGGAACCTGGGCGCGAGGGCAAGCAATCTGTCGGTGTCCGGTTTTGGGGGTGTGCAATCCGTGCTGAGACTGCGCCGCAATTTGGACCTGCGGCCGCGCCTGGTGCTGTACGCGATGTGGGAGGACCACCTGCGGCGGAACCTGCGCCGCTGCATGACCGTCTCTTTCCCTGGGTGCCTTCAGGTGCCCGCTGTACGGTTTGTGCACGACAGCCGCCCGGACATCCTATTTCCAAGAGATCTCCCCGATAATTTTGATCTCATGAGGCGGTGGTACTTGGAAGCATCCGGAGGTCCCGAAACCACCTTTTGGACAGATATCTATTGGACCGCTTATGACATCTTCCATCGAGCCACCGTTTTTTTGGCGAACCGGAGATAGATATCGAGAATCCCTTTGCCCAGTTGCGCGCTGCGGAATTCGTACTGCAGCAGATGAAGGCGCTTGCAGACGGTGTCGATGCGCGCCTTGTTGTGATCTACATCCCGAACTACCTTGAAAAGGGCGTAACGCCC
>CAZCVU010000589.1:0-2012 GCA_964501745.1 uncultured Flavobacteriales bacterium
GGTCGGGCCAGGACGCGCACGCGGATGATGCCGCACTCGCCGCCAATCCCGGGGTGCAGGGGTGGAACCCCTGCGGCGGCGGAGCGGTTACGAGCGACGAAGCATCTGAACGCTGAGGGCTCCCATCGGACCGGGCGGAGCGGGGCGCCGGACAACGCGAGGCGAGGTGCTTGTTCGCGCCGAGGCGTTCGCTCGCGGCCATGGTGAGCAAAGGCTGTTCGTGCGCGCACGGCGCCGGCTTGGATGGGGCTCGGCTTTCAAGCGGTGGCAGGGACCGCGGACGTGACGGGTATCGTCAAACCTGCGGCGTCTGAGTTTGGCAGGTAAGCGGACCTTACCGAGGGTGCGTTTGGGGTTCTGCAAACACTGTCGATCGCAAAACCCGGGAGTCGATGCCTATGTCCGAGAACCGACCGAAGCGGACGAAACGAAGCCTGGGTGTGAAGACCCGGCCATGACCTAAAGCCAAAATTCGACCCTCATGGACTCGAACTCCACATCCGCATAGAATTTCACTCCCAACGCGCGTCTGGGAGGGGCCGATGGCCGAGCAGCGCGTCCAAAGAAGACTTGCGGCCATCCTCGCCGCCGACGTGGTCGGTTACAGCCGGCTGATGGAGGCGGACGAGACGGGCACGCTCGCGCAACTAAAATCGATTCGCAAGGAGCTGATCGACCCCAAGATCGAGGAGCATGGGGGTCGGGTGGTCAAGACGACCGGGGACGGCCTTCTGATCGAGTTCCCCAGCGCCGTTGACGCCGTGCGGAACGCCGTCGAGATCCAGCGCGCCATGATCAAGCGCAACGAGGATATTCCCGGCGATCGCCGAATGGACTTCCGCGTCGGGATCAACCTCGGGGACATTATTATCGACGGAGACGACATCCACGGCGATGGCGTGAACATCGCGGCCCGGTTGGAGGGGCTCTGCGGGCCCGGCGAAGTTTTCATCTCCGGCACCGTGCATGACCATGTCGAGGGCAAGTTGGCGGCAACCTTCGACGACCTTGGTGAGCAGACGATCAAGAATATCACCAAGCCGGTCCGGGCCTACCGGGTACGGGACGAGATCGGCGAAGAGACCGCGCAGATCCGTGCGGACGCCGCGCCGCCGCTGTCTGACAAGCCTTCCATCGCCGTGCTGCCGCTCGACAACATGTCCGGCGACTCAGAGCAGGAGTATTTCGCCGACGGCATCGCTGAAGACATCATCACTGCACTCTCGAAGGTGTCACGGATGCGGGTGATCGCCCGCAATTCGACATTTTCTTATAAGGGCAAGTCGCCCGACGTGCGCGATGTGGCCAAGGAACTCGGTGTCCGCTACGTGCTGGAAGGAAGCGTACGGCGCGGCGACAACCGAATTCGGGTGACGGCTCAGCTCATCGACGCGGAGGACGGCAGCCACATTTGGGCCGAGCAATATGACCGGGTCGTCGAGGACCTCTTCGACATTCAGGACGAGATCACCAAGGAAATCGTCACCCACCTCAGGGTCAAACTCACCGATGGCGAAGAGGCGCTCGTATGGGCCAGAGGAACGAAGAACCTCGAAGCATGGCAGTCCTGCGTTCGTGCCTGGGAGCTTTACACTCGGTACAACGCATCGGACCATCTCGAAGCCCGCAAACTGGCGATGCGCGCTACGGAGCTTGATTCCGACTACGCCCATGGCTGGGCGGTTCTGGGCTTTACCTATTGGTTCGAGGGGCGGCTTGGTTACACCGGTGACAGCAAAGCAAAGTTTGAGAAAGCAAGCGAGATGGCCGACCGGGCCATGGCTTTGGACGATACGGTGTCGTGGGCCATTGGCTTGAGTGCCTTGGTCGCGGCGGCCTTGGATCGACATGACGAGGGTGTGGTCATCGCCGAACGTGGTGTCGTACATCACCCAGGAAACGCAGACGTACGCGCCTTCCTCGCGTTTGCACTGATGCAGGCGGGCCGTTACGTGGACGCTGACCAGCCCCCATTGTGTGGTCCGGTTTGAATGTTAGTTCATGGTGGGCCT
>CAZCVU010000590.1:0-325 GCA_964501745.1 uncultured Flavobacteriales bacterium
GAAGGCGTGCTGCGTGTCCTCCGGGCAGCATCCGATACCTATGAAATGGCGCTGTCGACGCTGCTGAGTTCCTGCAATCTGTTCGTTCACGGTTCCACGGTCGCGACCAATACTATGCTCGAAGGCAATGGCGCGACGGTCGGCTTGGTGACGACTCGTGGTTTTCGCGACACGCTCGAGATCAGACGTGGATTTCGTGAAAATCAATGGGATCACCGTCGGCCTTTTCCGCCGGTGCTGGTTCCCCGCTACCTCAGATTGCCGGTGGGCGGGCGGATCGACCGGAACGGGGAAGAGATCGAACCCTTCGTGCCCGAAGACCTCG
>CAZCVU010000590.1:335-2006 GCA_964501745.1 uncultured Flavobacteriales bacterium
GAAACCGCGGTCCAGGAGTTTAAGGCGGAGGGCGTGGAAGCAATCGCCGTGGCATTGATCAACAGCTTCCTCAATCCGGTTCACGAACAGGCCTGCGGTGAAATGCTCCGCGATTTGTGGGATGGCGATCCGGACCTAATTTCGCTGTCGAGCGAAATCATGCCCATCATGGGTGAGTACGAGCGGACATCCACCACTGTCATAAATGCCTATCTGGCGCCCCGCGTGGTGCCCTACCTCAAGGAGCTCAATGGACGCCTCGCTTCAAGCGGGCTCAATCGTCCCTTCCTGCTTGTTCAAAGCAATGGCGGCATGACCTCGGTGGATCGCGTTGCCACCCGGCCCGTAAATCTGTTGCTGTCGGGACCCGCGGCGGGTGTCGGCGCACTAAATGCCTACCGTGCAGCCTCGGATACGGACAACCTCATCTCGATGGAGATCGGGGGCACAAGCTGCGATGTGATGCTCATGGGGCAGGGCACCGTACCGGTGCACGATGAACTCATGGTCGCCGAATATCACGTCGCCTCACCATCGGTGAACATCCACACGATTGGCGCCGGGGGCGGGACCGTCGCCGGCGTCGATGACGGTGGCATGTTGTTTGTCGGACCCCGGGGCGCCGGCGCTGATCCCGGTCCCGCCTGCTACGGCTTTGGCGGAATCGAACCAACCGTCACCGATGCCCAACTGGTCCTTGGCAGGCTTCGCCCAGGTCCATATGCCGATGGTTCGATCTCGCTCGACCGCACCCTGGCAGAGACCGCCATCAGGGAGGCCGTGGCCGACCCCCTTGGCCTGAGCCTTGAAGACGCGGCGGTTGGAATCATTCGTGTCGTAGAACAGCATCTATTGCTGGCCGTACAGCGCATCAGCATTGAACGAGGTCACGATCCCAGAAATTTCACGCTGGTGCCCGCGGGCGGGGCCGGCCCCATGCATGGCGCGCCGGTGGGCCGCGCGTTGGGATGCACGCGGGTCTACATCCCTCGGCACTCTGGCGTTTTCTGTGCGCTCGGCATGCTCTACACAGATGTCCGGCACGACATCACACGTGTATTCCTCGCGACGGTGGACGAGGCCGATCCCGAAACCATTGAATCCGGTTTCAAACAGCTCGAATGCGACGCACGAGCCATGCTCGCCGAAGAGGGCTTCGAAGGTGACACCGTGCGCCTTGCCCGCGAGTTCGATCTTTCCTATCGCGGACAACAGTGGGTCGTGCGCGTCGCGTTGGACACGGACGGAGGCCGGGATGCCATCGATGTTCGAAACAGGTTCGAAGCGGAGTATGACCGTCTCTACGGACACACCCAACCGGATGGAATTTTGGAGGTCAGCAATCAGCGCATCGTCGGTACCGGATTATTGCCGGAGCTGTCGCTTGGCAGTTCGCAACGAGCAACGGGCGATCCTGCACCATTGGAAACCCGTTCCGTCTTCGTGAGTCCGGAGGTGGGTTGGCAGGAAATCCCAGTCTACGCAGGATCCGCATTGCTGCCCGGCCATACATTGGGTGGACCCCTGCTAGTCGAGGAGCGAACGACAACGGTGCTGGTAGGAACGAACGACCGCCTCGAGATCGACGAAGCCGACAACATCGTCTTACATCTGCTGGCGAAGGACGAATGAATGCGTCCCAGCGGGCGGATCCCGCAGACACCGGCATGG
>CAZCVU010000591.1:0-2002 GCA_964501745.1 uncultured Flavobacteriales bacterium
TTGGCAGAAAATTTATGCGTGTTGCGCCAGCGCACACCGACCCCTTGATGCAATTCTTTTGTTGCGGGAAGAAACCGGCATATCGCCAAGTGCGATAAATTCCATCGACGCGCTGGTGTCTCAAGTCGCGGCTCAAAATCTCACCTACCCGACACCGCAGGATGCGATGCAGGCTCGCTTTAGCATGCAATATCTTCTGGCCAGTGCCTTGATCGACGGCAAATTAACTCTCGATGCGTTTGAACCGGCGGCGCTCAAGCGGCCTCAGATTTTGGAGCTCTTACCAAAAATTACGATGATTGCCGACACGAAACAGCCGGGCAACGACAGTATGAATTCAACTAACCACAGCGCCGAGGTGACGTTGAATCTGTCAGACGGCTGTCGTGTTTCCCGGTCGGTTTCCGTTCCGAAGGGCCATCCGAGACAGGCCATGGCCGAGGATGAGCTTTCGAACAAGTTCTTAATGTGCGCCAAGCATTGCCTGACGACAGATGAAGCAGAATCGCTCCTCGCGTCACTGTCCCGTGTACGAGAACTCGATGAGATCGCCAAGCTAACAAACCAATTGAAAGCGCCTCATGACGCCTAACGCCGAATTCCATGCGGACCAGCACGCCATGGAATTCACCCAGAAGAATTTTGTGTTTGACTGCCTCGGTTTATTTTATGTGTTGAGCGAGCCCTATGCGACGCGTTGTTTGGAAGCCGGCGTGAATGCGTGCAATGTCACGTTTGCCCTGGAAAACAGTTGGGACGAGATGATGCGCAACGTCGTTGAGGGGTTGGCGCTGATCGACAAAAACCCGGTGTTGGCACGGGCGGAGACGGCGGCCGATATACGGCGCGCCCATGCTGCCGGGCAGCTCGCCATCATTCCCGGCACCCAGGGTGCGGCGATGATCGATCGCGAACTCAGCCGGGTCGGCGTCCTCGCGCATCTGGGCTTTCGATTCTTCGGACTCGCCTACACCGGGGCCACGCTTTTTGCCGACGGCTGCGGCGAACGGCGCGATGCCGGGGTGAGTTTCCTCGGCCAAGAGCTGATTGACGCGGTGAACGAAACGGCGATGATGCTCGATCTGTCGCACACCGGTCACCGCTCGCGGGCCGAGGCAACGGCGCGTGCCCGCGCGCCCGTCTGCACGCATTCGAATGCCTGGAATCATATTCCCAACGACCGCAACACCAAGGACGAAACCGTCCGCGAGATTGTGGCGAAGGGCGGCATGATGGGCGCCTGCTGCCTTCCGAAATCCGTCAATACCGAGAACGCGACGCTCGATGATCTCATCGACCATGCAGACCATTTTCGGTCACTTGTCGGAAGCGAGCATATAGGCATTGGTCTCGACTTCACGGAGGGTTACAAGGATGCGGGCGTTGTCTTGCCCGAATCTATCCGCTGGCGAACTTTGCGCCCCGACATGTTTGGCTCCGTAGAGGACTTCGTAACGCAGAGTTACCCGGCGGGACTCGGCGCCATTGCCGAGTTGCCGAATTTGACGCACCGGCTTCTGGAACGCCAATATTCAGAGCATGAGGTAGCGGGAATTCTCGGCCTCAATTGGCTGCGCACATTTGAGAATTTCGCCGGATAGACATGGGTGGGCGGCGTTACCGCAGTTTCGACTTTTTCGGTACCCCCTGCTTATCCCGACCGGGAATACTGGAAAAGCGCTGCGGAATCAAACTTCCGAGGCTTATGAGGCCTCCCGGCAAGAAACGTGTAATCAAAAGTAAGATCAACGCGTATCCAACCGTTTGATACACCGAAATCTCGCGCAGCAGCTCAAACCCGCCAACCAGCAAAACAGTTCCGAGGATTGGCCCTAAAACGCTTGCCATGCCGCCGATCACGACATACGCCACGACAAAAATCGAATCCCACATACTAAAGGCATCCGGGTTCGCCAGAATTAAGTAGTGAGTGTAGAAGCTGCCCGCGAGCCCGGCAAAAAAACAGGCGATGACAAAAGCGATCAACTTATAGGCTGCAATA
>CAZCVU010000592.1:0-2001 GCA_964501745.1 uncultured Flavobacteriales bacterium
CGGTAACCATGATCGTGCCCGCAGATGAGTAGTCGCTGGAATGGACGACAAACCCCAGACTCGGTTCGACCGGACCGCCAAAATGTGCCTTCACGGTCCCGCTTGGAGCAATATCCGCGATGCCAAACCCCTCAGCTATCTCTGCTAGCCCAACGTCCAAAATAGGTTTGTTGATGACCAATCCGAGCGCGCCGTCCGACGAGTGCTCGAGCATGAGGATGACCGCTTCGACGAAGCGCGAATCGCCCATATTGGGTTTGGCGACCAGTAACTTTCCGGCGAGCGATGACTGCGTTTCCTGCACGTCGCCGGCGAACGCGCCATGACCGATGGAAACGGTCAGCAGCACTATTGCCAGCCGCGTCATCGCACGCAATGCCCACTACACCCTTCTTCAGATCTGCTAAATACGATCATACACCGTCTTTGATCGGGTTTGTGTACTGCGCTATGATTCAGCTACTTCGGATAGCGATGTCGTTGCGCTAGTCAATTCACGTGATCGGGAACCAGTATTGAGCACTTTAGAGCAGGACTTCGTGGCAGCGCGCAAGTCGCACGAAGCGGGCCGGCTCCGCGATGCCGAGGCCGCCTACAGGGAAATTCTCAGCGCCGATCCTGAAAACACCGAATGCCTCCACATGCTTGGCGTTGCAGTGGCACAGTTTGGGCGCCTTGGTGAGGCGATCGAGTTGCTTCGTGAAGCAATCGAGCGCAATCCGGACAATTCCGAATTTCACAGCAATCTCGGCGAAGCACTGCGCCTGTCGCACAAAACAGACGAGGCCACCGCTGAGTTTCGCAAGGCAATTGAGGTCGACGAAGACAACTTCGAGGCGAACCTGAGTTTGGCTAGCCTGTTGGCCGAACGTGGTCAGTTGACCGAGGCGCTCGAACTTGCCCGCAAGGCGGCGGAACTCAGGCCGGCGAACGCCACAGCCCAGGTATCCTTCGGCGAATTTCTGCGACGTACAGACGACCTTGATGGCGCCATGGCGGCAGCCGATCGTGCCTTGAAAATCGTACCGGACTACGAAAAGGCACTAAACCTCCGCGGACTGCTTCTGCGCGAGCAAGGCCGCTTCGAGGAAGCCATTCCGTTATTTGAAGCAGGGCTTCGCGCCAATTATATGTCAGCGGCGAACCGTCTAAATCTCGCGGCGACGCTGACCGCGGTCGGACGCTACGAAGAAGCAACCAAAGCATTTCAGGAACACCTTAAGCGAGGAGGCGGAGATCCATCCCCGTTCATCGGCCTTGGCCAGATCAACCGGCTGCAGGGAGAACATCTAGCCGCCGAGCGCTGGTTCCGCGAAGGGCTCGATGCCTTTCCGCACTTTCGCGCACTGCATTATGAATTGGGATTGACCCTGATCGCCATGGACCGCTTGGCTGAAGCGGGTGAGCATCTTGAGAGTGCGGCAAATGGTACAAAGCCGCTACCCTCGGCCAATATCGGCTACGGCAAATTCTTGCTGCAGGCAGGACGACTAGCCGAGGCGGTTGAACAGTTCGAAGCGGCTCTCAGCCAACGGCCAGACAACGAAGAAGCGGCCAACGGGCTCGCACAAGCCCGAGGTGAGAAGCCAGTTGAAGTGAACTGGGACGAAGACCCTGCGGCGACAACTCACTCTGGCAGAATGGCCTGAGCTTCGTTACGCCAGTTTCTCACGCACCATCTTCGCGACTCGCGGCGATACGAAATGACTGATATCGCCGCCAAGCGCAGCGACCTCTTTGACAAGACGCGATGAAATGAACTGGTTTTGGTCAGTTGCCATGAGGAATACGGTCTCGATCTCCGGCGCCAGCCTATTGTTCATCGACGACATCTGAAATTCGTACTCGAAGTCTGAGACCGCCCGTAATCCCCTAATCAGAACGCTGGCATCAGCCGATGCCGCATAGTCAACAAGTAGGTTATCGAAGGGCTCCACTTCGATAACGCCATCGCAGTCCTGCGCGATATTGGCGACGGCCTCGCGCACCATTTCCACGCGC
>CAZCVU010000593.1:0-1990 GCA_964501745.1 uncultured Flavobacteriales bacterium
ACTCGGGCGCGTTCGCACCAGCCTGCACCTGGTGCTGTCGGAGTTGCAGACCATGAGGCAGCTCCTCGACGCCATCGACATGGCCCGGTTGGAGGTAGCGGCATGAGAATCGGCCTCATCGCGATGAGCGGCGTTCGCCTGCACAACAAGGAGCTGATCGAGCTCGGAGTCACGCTGCCGCAGTTCGTCAGCCGCGGCAAGGTCATTGCCTCGCTTCCGAGCCTCGGCCTGTTGACGGTCGCCGCGCTGACCCCGCCGGATGTCGAGGTGAGCTATATCGAGGTCGATAGCCTGCCCGAGGGCGGTACGCTCGAGCAGTTCGACCTTGTCGGCATTTCTTCCTTTACCGCGCAAATCGAGGAGGCCTACGAGCTCGCGGACCGCTACCGCGAGATGGGCGTACCCGTGGTCCTCGGCGGGCTCCACGTCTCGCTCATGCCCGACGAGGCGGCCCTGCACGCGGACAGCATCGTCTGCCACGGCGCGGAACAGGCATGGCCGCGTCTTGTCGACGACTTCAAGCGAGGCCGCATGCAGCCGCGTTATGACGGGCGGCGCGATCGCGTCTTCGAAGAGCCCCATTACGCGTCTCCGCGGTTCGATCTGCTTCGCGGCAGGCCCTACAACCGCATTACCGTTCAGACCTCGCGCGGCTGCCCGCTCAATTGCGAGTTTTGCGCCGCCAGCCTGCGGATCACCTCGCGCTTCCAGCAAAAGCCGGTTGACAAGGCGGTCGCCGAGATTCGCGCGGCGAGCGCCATGGCCGAGAATTCATTCTTGGAGCTGGCGGACGACAACACCTTCATAAACAAGAAGTGGGGCAAGCAGTTCCTCAAGGCCATTGCGCCGCTCGGCCTCCGCTGGTTCACCGAAAGCGATATCTCTCTCGCCGACGACGAAGAGCTGCTCGACCTGCTGGCGGAGAGCGGCTGCCATCAGGTCTTGATAGGTCTCGAGAGCCCTTCGGCGGGCGCTCTGAGCGGGCTCGACCCGCATGATTGGAAACGCCGTCGTGCCGATTCCTATCTCCAGTCGATCGAGCGGATTCAGGAGCGCGGCATTTCGGTCAACGGCTGTTTCATCGTCGGCCTCGACAGCCACACCCCCGAGATCTTCGAGCAGGTCCAAGCCTTTGTCCGCCAGTCCCGCCTTCTGGAAGTTCAGATCACGGTTCCGACGCCGTTTCCGGGAACACCGCTCTATCACCGCCTACGGCGCGAAGGAAGGCTGCTGGAAGAGCGCTTCTGGTCGCGCTGCACCTTGTTCGACGTCAATTTCCATCCCAAGAACATGTCGGTCGAGGAGCTCGAAGCGGGCGTTCGGTGGCTGTTCCGGGAAACCTACAACGAGCGCGAGTTCAACGCTCGAAAGCGCCATTACATCGAAATCATGAAGCGAAACTGGGCTCGCGCAGGTGGCTCCGATGCGCTCGCCAACGTGGCGGCCCCACCGCCCCAGGAGATGAGGCTATGCTAGATTGGAAAACGCAGACCATCGATAGAATTGCGAACAAGTCTCGGGAGCCCAGGGTCGTCATTACCCCGGAAACGTTGTTCGACGATCTTGGGATCGAATCGCTCGACCTGATCGAGCTGATTTTCGAGCTCGAAGAGCAATTTGACATCGAGCTACCCTACAATGCCAATTCGTCTGCCCGTCAGACATTGGAATTCGCCACGGTGGGCGACCTCATTGCCCTTGTCGCGGGCCAGATCGATCAACCGAGCACCGCGCACGATCAGCCGGCAATCCAAACCGAACCTTTGGAGCTGCCATGAACAGGGTCGTCGTCACCGGACTGGGTGTGGTCTCCGCGGCGGGCCGGGATACTGGCGCGTTCTGGCGAGCCGTAAAAAACGGCCAATCGGGTATCGGCCCCATCGAATCGATCCGCGGTGACGACCTGGAGATCGGTGTCGCGGCCCAGGTGCGGAACTTCGAGCCCGACTGTCACTTCGACAAGTCGCGTCTGGCCCAGATGGACCGGTTC
>CAZCVU010000594.1:0-1986 GCA_964501745.1 uncultured Flavobacteriales bacterium
AAAGTTTGGCCGCGTTCTCGAGCTTGAACTCGTCTTGGCCCAGCAGCCACTTCTTCCAATGGTCGTAGCCCTTGGTTTGGAACTTGCCCCAGGTCGTTCGCCATTGCCACGGCGTGTTGCGGGTGCCCTGACCGAAACCGGAGGAGGAGCCCCACTTGTTGTTGACCCAGTTCTTGATCCAGTCCTTGTCCTGCCAGCCGTTCTCGACGATCAGGCGGGCGATGGCGTTGATCACCAACAGATCGGTGCCGGGTGTGACGTCGAGCCAGAGCCCGCCGTTCTTTTCGGCATAGGCCACGCCGGCGGTCCGCCGCGGAACCATGAAGATGGCCTTCTGGCCGTTGGCGATTCCCTTCATGATCCATTGGGTGAACAGGATGGTCTTGGTCTCATACGGGTCGGTGCCGCACATCAGCAGCGTCTCGGCGTTCATCCAGTCCTCGTAGGCGGGGCCGAAATTGTCGAACCCGGCATCCCTGAAACCCGGCGTCGAGGAGACGTCCGACGGGGTGTCGTGGAAGGTGAAGTTGGCCGTGTTGACGTGCCGAAGCGCGTATTTGGTGATGGCGTAGGTGTTCTCGATGTATTGGTAGGAGAACGTCTTCACGCCGTAGGCGTTGTCGCCGTGTTTCTCGATCACGTGTTTGCCGACGGCCGCCGCGATATCGAGCGCGAAATCCCACGGCACGGGTTGCAGGATTCCATAAATCCGGATCATCGGCGATTTCAGCCGGTCACGAGTTGGCGTTTGCGGATTGTAGCATTTCTGCGCGATGCAGCCGCCGCGCAGGCTCGAATCGCCGTCCGTGTTGACGAATTTCGTGTCCTTATCGGGAATGATCACGACATGATGGGGCCGGCCCTTATGGAGCACGATGTTGTGCTGATTTGGCGCCACCCAGGGACCCAGCGGTTCGACCGGGAAATCGGCCTTGAAGGCATTCTGATTGGCCTTCGAACCGCCCTTCTTGCTGCCGGCAACCGGCCAGCGATAGACCTTGTAGCCGCAGGCGACGATGCAGTAATCGCACGCTGTCGTTATCACTTCCGCATCCGGGGGAGGAAGCGGCACGTCGGTTTCCGGGATGTAATACGGAGTAGCCACTGGTTGTCCTCCCTAACCTTGCAGATTGTCGAAACGGCCGTAGACCAAGCCGAAGATACCGACCGCGAAGACCTTGTCGCCTTCGAGTTCGAGCAGGACCTGCGGCAGGCTCTGGTAAGCCTGGCCGGAAATCAGGATCCCGTATCTCGTCAGGTCGTAGGTCGAAAGATGCAACGGGCAGGCACCGAGCGACTTGGTGTTCGCCTTGTAAGTCCCGTTCAGGTCGCCGCCTTGATGGGTACAGGCATAATTGAAAGCGACGACATCACGATTGGGGCCAAGGCCGCCGCCCGCCTCCACGCCCATCCTCACGATCATGGATTCCGAATAGTCGCCCTTGTCCGGATACTGAAAATCGAACGGCTTGTCCTTCTTGAGCGAGCTCAGATTGGTGATGAATTTACGGGGATATGTGGCGACGACGCCCGGTACTTCGGCGGCGACCGGTGTTCCCGCGTTGATCGCCACCATTACCGTCGCGGTGGCGACGCCGGAGGTCAGTAGGAACTGACGCCTCGACATCAGACATTTATGTGGTTGCGCGGTCATGACCGGTTCTCCATCAATTGGTCGGTAACGGGGCGTAGGGCGGCAGTTTCGGCGTCTTCATCTTGATCTCGGAACCGCTCAGAGATTCCATGAACGCCGCCAGATCGTCGATTTCCGCATCCGTCAACTTCAACGGTTTCAAGAGCTTGGTCTTGTTCGCGGCGAATTCGTTCTTGCCGCCGCCCTCGTTGTAAAACTCGATGACCTCGCGGAAATCGAAGAACGCGCCGTTGTGCATGTAGGGCGCGGTATAGGCCGTATAACGCAGCGGCGGCGTCCGGAACTTGCCCTTGTCCACGCTTTTCTTGGTTTGGTAGTAGAGGCCCGCGTCA
>CAZCVU010000595.1:0-1974 GCA_964501745.1 uncultured Flavobacteriales bacterium
CGATCCAACTTGAAAGTCTCGTTCGACCTGGGTGCGGCATGAACGCCGCGCAGCATCCTGTTTTGTAGCGCCCGCCGCCGATATTCGCCAACGCTATGATGGCATCAGGCGGGGAAAGATGAACTACCTCAACAGCTGGGCAGCGGAAGCGAGGTGATCTCCACAAGTTCACCGTCAGCGACCAGGAAACCGACATCGAGAAGCACGCGGCTCACGACGCCGTTGGCGTGCAACTGAGTGACCGTCGTCGACAGCGGTTCGGCATCGACACTCCGATGATCGAAGAAGGCGCTCGTCACGCGCCACGACGGCGTGCTCAAGAGGCCATGGTCGCCTGTCGGAGGCCGTTCCAGGGCAAGCGGCCTTCCCCCGGCAACGTCGCTGACGCGGTAGGGTCCCGCTGGGTTGGAACCATCGAACAGAAAGTAGCTATCGATCCGCGCACCGCGTTCAAGCGCATCGACGGTGCGGTGTGTCGTGGCGGTTGGAAACAGAGTCCCCGCGGGCAACGCGTAATCCGCGCGCTGTGGCGACATGAAGACGGCGCGACCCACACCGCCGCCCTCGGGCATGTTTGCCGTTCCCTTGACCGACAGCACCTTGACGCCGTTGACCGCATTATGGGATTCGAACAGCAACGTTTGTCCCTCCAAATCCTCCTCCAGGCCATGCGCCACCTCGAGCCGCATCCGCCGTTGCGCGTCGCGAAATACGATGTTGAAGTCAAAGCGGCTGATAATCCGCCAATGGCCGCAGGTTTTTTCCACTCGCAGCGCAAGATCGCCACCCGCTGACGCCGCCTCACCCGGGATCTTCAACTGTACGAGCGACAGCCGATAGTGAGCTTCATGGGGAACAAGTGTCGCCGCAGACGTCGGATAGACGGCGCTGAAGACGGATATAATCAGCAGAAGCGCAGCCACACTTGCCCATGGCTTTCCGGTGTCCTGGTTGGCGAATCTGCGTCGCCGGCAAAGAATGGCCCGTATCTGCATCTGGGTCATGGCCGCGACCCTAGCGGCTCGCGTCGGCAGCGCATAGAGTGTCGGCGCAACCAAAACAACAACGGGCGTCCTCGACTGAGGGCGCCCGTCACGCCAGTCCTCCTGCGATCTCCCCGCTATCGGACGTAGATGTGGACCTCGTTCGACTGAGCGTCCTCGGTCGTCGTCGCCGAAAGCTTGATCCGATTGGGCGGTAGTCCCATATCGGCCAGCGAACGCAAGACGGCCTCCGCATGGCGCTTTGCAGCAGTGCTGTTCAATGCGACCTGAGCTGGTGTTCCTGAACGCGGACTTACGGCAACGAGGTCGAAGGATGCGTTCGGCCGGCGCTCCAAGGCCCGGCTTACCGCATTGTAGAGTGCTTGCTGATAGGGCACATCGTCACGGTCGAAGCGGATCACCACAAGCGGGCGATCTCCCGGCAGAGGCCCTGGAGCCTGAGCCGAGGCGCTGGCCAGGGCTTGCGTCTGAGCAAAGGCGCGGTTGGCCAAACTTGTCCCGTAGAGTTCGCCGTTCTTGACGGCCAACGACATCGCCGAAAGGTTGCTCCGCTCGTTGCCTACATAGATGCCTTGCCGGCTTACATCCTCGCTGAGTTCGTTGAGAACACGGTCGATGACGACTACGGTTCGGTTGACCGAGTCTTCGAGGATGCGTAACTGGTCATGGTCCTCGTCGATCGCCCCGCTGACGCTGTAGGTCGCCCGAACCGTGTCAAGCATATAGCCCGCCATCGCTGCTTCCGCCGCCGAATCGTTCGAGAGCCGGTTCAGTCTTGGTAACGTTGCCGCAATTTTCTCAAGTTGAGTCTGCGCTTCATTCCACTGCTGGACCATGACCGGGTTGCCGGGCGTGGTTCCAACCTGGAGCTTTGCGTTTATGGCCGCGACGATACTGTGATAGCGCTGCGAGCTGGCCGCAGTATCGGCGCGCAACTGCTGGGTCGAATCGGTCAGGCGCCCGACCTTCT
>CAZCVU010000596.1:0-909 GCA_964501745.1 uncultured Flavobacteriales bacterium
AGGACGTCCTTACGGAGATTCGCAAATGCGTACTGCTGCGCTGCACAAAACTGGTTCACGACAAACGAATTGGCGCTCAGCATGTCCTGAGCAATAACCGGAAGATATTGCGGCTGCTCGACAATGCGATCGCCTACGCGAGGGATTCGACCGAAATCTTAAGCGATGAAGACTAGCTAGTCCGGCGACCGTAACGACAAACTCGCCGCAAATGCAGCCAGGTAGTGTCAGGTGTCGGCTGCCGTCTTGCCTTCCTTCTCGGCCCAGGTTTCAAAAGGTAGAGGCTGGTCTGACTGCCGCTTGAAGACGACCGTACCGCGCCGGCGGGCGATCCTCCAGCCCTCGCCGGTTCGGACCAGCCGGTCGGCGACATCAACGACGAGCCTCGGCCCTTCCATGGCTATCGGTGTCTGACGATCTTCGATCCGTATGTCGGGCGCGTTAAACACACAATTGCAGTAGGTGGATTCGGCGTTTTCGGCGTCGATCACGGTCACCACGGTGCCCGTGACCGTATGGCGCACCGTACCGGACGCAAACCCATTGCGCAGGCCTTCAAGAATTGCTTCACGACCTTTGAGATCGACGCCAAGCGCGTGCCAATCGGCATCAGCCGCGAACAAGGCCACCGCCTTGTCGAGTTCGCGGTGGTGGACATGGTTGTAGTAACGGCGCAGAAGCTGCTCGCAATCCCACTCGATCGCCCGCTCTTCATCGCGCTCCATGCCGAACTCTCCTATCGGTGCGGGAGCCCGTTACGGCCTACTTTGTGATCTTGCCCGCCTTTTCGCCCCAGGTCTCAAGACGTACGGGTTCGTCTGGATTACGGCGGAAGATGATTGGAGCCCGCCGCTTGGCGATGCGCCATCCTTCCGGCGTGCGGCGCAAGGCCGCGTAGCAATCGACCAG
>CAZCVU010000596.1:919-1971 GCA_964501745.1 uncultured Flavobacteriales bacterium
CGGTGGGGGCCTTCAAATGCCAATGGCCCGTCCACATTCTCGTATTCCTCGTCAGCCGAGTAGTAGAGCGTGTGGTATTCATTCAATTCCGCGCTGTCTTCGTCGATGACGTTGACCACCGTGTTGGACAGGACGTGTCGGATTGTCCCCTCGCCCAGGGCTGCCTGGAGGCCCTCCCGCAACTCTTTTCGGCCTTGAAGTCTTACACCGTGCGACAGCCAGTCGATGTCTTCCGTAAATAGGTTGGCAGCACTATCAAAATCGCGGTGATCCACATAATCGTAGTACTGGCGCATGGTCTTCTGGCAGTCCCATTCGATGGCGCGCTCTTCATCCCGGTTCATTTATCTCGCTCCTGGCTACTAGTGATCACCCGACCTGGTATCACGCGGGCTGCTATGTCTTGCCTTCACTCGCGCCCCAGGTCTCCAGACGTACAGGCTCGTCAGGATCACGCCGGAACACTATCAACGAGCGCCGCTTAGAAATACGCCAGCCCTCCGGCAATCGAGTCAGCTCGGCATAGCTATCCAGCAATCTGTGCGGACCCTCCATGGCCATGGGTTTGTCGCCTTCTTGATACTCGTCATCGGCGGTGTAATAGAGCGTGTTATATGAGCGGCATATGGCATGATCTTCATCGGTAACTGTGGTCACCGAGTTCGTCAGCACGTGACGAATCGTTCCATCTCCCAGCGACGCATAGAGAGCCTTCACTAGCTCATCACGCCCGTCGAGTTTCACACCATGCGAAAGCCAGTCAACGTCGGGGGTAAACAGGGCTGCCGCCTTCTCGAATTCGCGCCGATCCACATGATAGTAGTAGCGCCGCATGATCTTCTGGCATTCCCATTCGATTGCACGTTCCGCCTCACGATCCATAGCTTCACCTCCCGGCCAACGATTCGTCTGCTTAAACCCTCTTGTGCCCAAGCCGAGGATAGCTGTCAACCTGTCGGAACTGGGGCGCTCACGCGAGTTCCAGGCTCGTGACCTGGTCGGCCAGATCGATCAGCCGCTGATGGTCCTTGAGGCCGGTGATGTAGCGTTCG
>CAZCVU010000597.1:0-1251 GCA_964501745.1 uncultured Flavobacteriales bacterium
TAGTAGATCTGCTTTTCCCCCAAATCCCCCACCAACAGAACCTCAACCAAATTACCGGTAGTAGATCTGCTTTTCCCCCAAATCCCCCACCAACAATACCGATAGTAAATCTGCTTCATATCCGACAAGTGCCGCAGCAGCAGATTGTATATCCCCGTGAGCGCCACCTTGGTGCTATTCTTCGCCGCGGGCTGTGCCCGGGCACCGCCCATGCCCATCCCCATACCGGCGATAAAGATTTCATGGAGCCCGACGGACAGGTCGAACGTCGTCACGTACCACGCCGCCGCGGCCTGAATGGCGAATCCCAGCGCCATCATGGCCCGTGCATCCATAACCTTGATGAGGTGTCCAAGGACGAATATGCCGATCATGAAGCCTATTCCGCGGGGCGTGAGCATCAAAGAAACCGTTTCCAGCGGCATGTTCTGCAGCCGCCCCAGAAACGATGGCAAAAGCATGAGTCCGGCAAAGGATGTCACACCGGCCACCAGCATGCAGACGGCGCAGATCGCGAAGTTCTTGTGCAGAAAGATACGCAGGTCGATAAACGGAACCCGCGCGTAGGAGCATCGGGTGATGAATACGTACAGCGCCGCGATGGCGAGCACTGCCCAAGTGGTGATTTCACGGGATTCGAACCAGTCGAGCCTGTTTCCGCGGTCGAGCATAATCTGAATCGACGCCAGGCCGGTTGCCAGGCTGACGAAGCCGATCCAGTCGAGACGAAGAGTCGGCGTGCGTGGAAAGCGGGGAACCGTCAACGCGATCATGTAGAGAGCGAAAAGACCCGCCGGAACCATGAACACGAAGGCGAGACGCCAACTATATATCTCGGCGAGTATGCCGCCGACCGGGGGGCCCAGTACCGCGCCCAACATACTGCCGCCGGCCCAGAACCCCATAACCATGCCGTGGTGCTTCCTGGGGTAGACCTCCAGGAGGATCGGCATGGTGAGCGGCAGCATGGGACCGCCCGCGATCCCCTGGATGGCGCGCCAGAACACGACCTCATCCAGGTCGGTGGCGACTCCCAGAGCGCCCGAGGCAGCCGTAAATATCGCCAAGGCGATGAGCAGCGACCGACGGCGACCGAATCGCATGCCAAGCCAACCCGCCGACGGCATCCCGATCGCGGTGCCGACCATGGTGGCGGTCAGAACCCACGAAATCTCTTCCAAACCAGCCGAAAGGTCCCCCTGCATTTGGGGCAACACGGCGTTGGCGATGGTCGCGCTGATGGTTTGCAGC
>CAZCVU010000597.1:1261-1971 GCA_964501745.1 uncultured Flavobacteriales bacterium
GCAGCGCACCGGCAATCGTGACCGAGACGAGGATGATCGTCCGCCGGAACGGCGACTCGATGACATTCGATTGTTCCGCGACGGCCATGACTAGTCGATCCGCCGGTTGGTTCCTGCCACCGGATCGGGCCGTTCAGAGATTGTGGGTCCACGCGTTTTCACTCGGCTGCCTGCGGGTTTTTTGCCAGGCAGATCAAGGGAAACACCGTCAAGGTCAACAACAGAAGCAGCCAGAAGTCGTTGAGATAGCCGATCATCGTCGACTGGCGGACTAGTTCCGCTTCGATCCGCGCGAGGCCTTCGACGGTCGAAAGGTTCCAGGGCGAGGTCGGGTCGAGAAATCGCAACACCTCGCTGTACGGGGTAATGAATTCGGCAAAACCCGCGTGACTTACCTGGATCGACCGGGTGAGAACGACGACGACCACCGATATACCAACCCCGCTGGCGAAAAACCGCCCGAATTGAAATATCGCCGAGCCATAGCTGCGCAACGGTGCGGCAAGGGTCGAGAACGTGATCGTTGCCACTGGCGTCCACATGATTCCTTCACCGACACCCAGAATTAGTCCGGCGGTAAAGATCTCCTCCGCGCCGATGGAAAGGTCAAAATTGATCAGATACCAAAATCCGACCATCTGGACGGCGAACCCCAGCGCCAGCATGGCGCGCGCATCCATGATCAAGATAAGTCTTCTGAATCCGAAAAC
>CAZCVU010000598.1:0-1964 GCA_964501745.1 uncultured Flavobacteriales bacterium
GGATCCCACGCCGGATTGACGACCGTTGTTCGAAAACCCAGTCGCTCGAGTTCATCGACGACACGCCCAAGCTGTTCATCCATGAACGTGACCGATCCGTAATAGGCCTGCCACATGCGCCGACGACTCTCTTCCATCTCGTTGAGACCCTTGCCATCGGATCCACGACCCGCTTCAGGGATATCGTCGAGGTCGCCTTCGATCAATGGCGGGATCTTCATCTTTTCCTGTGGGTACATGTCGAAGAACCTTCTCGGCTGCACCATTGGAAAGTGCGGCCGAACGAAACCCACGGCCAGGAAGAACGGCTTGTCGGTTTTCTTGCGCTGTCGTAGCAACTCGATCGCTTTGGTCGCGACCATGTGGTCGGCCTGGTCTGATCCGTCTTTCTTGTCGGATTCGACTGTCGCCCACATGCGGTTTCTGCCCTTGGCGTCGCGACCTTCGACCTTGCGCGTCACGATGGCGGAATTGAGCAGCCTGTACAAGCCGGGCGAAAAGGTTTCGGCGGACTTCGTGTTGTACCGTTCGTTCCAGCACGCCGCGACGTCCGGACCGTTGCTGCCATCTAGTTGCGCGTGAGGAACAGGCATGTGAAACACCTTGCCCACTCGCGCGGTGTGCATGCCGTGTTGTTGAAAATGCTCGCCAATCGTCGGCGCGGTCTTCTTCGACTTTGGATAGATGCTGCGCATGAACGACGGGCGTGACGGCGCGCATGCGAGTCCCTGGCAGTACGCGCGGGTGAACACCATGCCCGATGCCGCAAGCCGGTCGAGGTTGGGCGTTTTGCAAACATCATTGCCATACGCCGATAGCACACTTGCCTTGAGGTCATCGGAGATGATGAACAGGATGTTTTTGACTTTGGTGGACTGATCGGCAGCGTGTACGAAACTGACACAAGGGAAAGACGCACATAAGATCAACAGCATTATCTTGACCCGCGGGTGACAACCATTGATTAACCTATTGCGCATGTGTTTCATCCGTGCCATTCTAACTGCGAGATGAATTGATTATGGAACTTAATCTTCTGATTCACACTTTCAACAGCTTTGGCGGAGGCAGCACCTTCGGGTCGGTAATGGCACTGGTAGACCTCCATGAGGAGTCGTTTGGTGACGGTCTGAAAGAGATCGAACTGCAACTATATTTCAAATCCAAATTGCCATTTGCGAAACAGCGAGCGAATGCGAGTCTTCGTGAACTCTACGAGGAATTCCACAACAAGAATTGCAATATGCTCCCAATCCGTCGCTTCATGCGAAAGAAGGGAGAATTAAAGATCCAGGCACTTGCCGAATTCGCGGCAGCCGAAGATGTAACCGGACCTTCGTACCCATTGAATCTCGAATGGCAAGTCGCTGCATTGGATGTGCTGATCCGCGAAGTTGAAGCATGCCGTCGTAAATTCAAGCCCACCGATGACATTCGATTTAACGAATTCCTTGACTGGCTGCGGGAGCAACACGGCAATCTGCCCAAGACACAGAAAGAAGCCGAGGAATTGGATAAGCGTTGGCGTGATGCAGAAGACAAGAAACGGGAGCAGATGGATGAATGGGAATCGTTAGGACTGAACTGGGACGATTACCACGAGAATGCGCGCGATGTTGTCAGCGACCCACGGCTGTGGAGTCAGGGCCACGATTTTTCTCCAAACGGCAATGACAGCGGTGCGGATTTGATCTACATGTTTCGGGCCGAGAAAGCGCGTTGGGCCAGGGGCGGTGGTAATGCCTTTTACCAAAACCTTGCGCGGGATTGGGGATTCGATTCCGACGCGAAGCCCGATGACTCGAATAGTTACGAAATGAAACGCGAGTCGATCATTGGCTTGGCGTTCGCCTTTCTGAAGCTATTCGCGTACTGTCCCGACTGGCTTGCCAACGAAACGATTCAGACTATCGAAGATTACAAGACATACCTCGGCTCCCATTATCTCGATTGGCCACACCGTG
>CAZCVU010000599.1:0-1958 GCA_964501745.1 uncultured Flavobacteriales bacterium
CTCTATGACGGACTCTCCTATCAGATGAGGGAACTTTCGGGGCTCAGGTCACGGCTAATGTTCCAACGCAACTCAACAGTACGATGGACTCCCGCTTCGCGCCATCACCATGACCCGAGGGCGACTCGGGGCTCGATGGTCGCAACATGGGATGCGCTGATGGCGTCGCTGGATGACGGCAGAGGACCTCGACTATTTCGTTGCGGCCTTCGAGGCCAGCGGCTTTCGCGGCCCGGTCAACCGCTAACGAAACCTGCAACGCGACTTCGAGACCCTGCCCGGCATGGGCGCCTATCCGGTCCACCAGCCCAGCTGCTTCATTGCCGGCGAGAAAGACCTGGTCCGCCGCTTCGTCCCCGGCCGCGATGCGTACGAAAATATCGACCAGAACTGCACCGACCTCCGCTTCAGTCGGCTGATCCCGGACGCCGGCACTGGGTGCAGCAAGAAGCGCCAGAGGCAGTGAACGACGCGCTCTTGGAATTCCTTGCCGATCTCAAGGGCTGAACATCCGCTCTCGGGGGAAGGCTCCCTGTCGGTACCGAGCCGTTGGAACACTACGAATTAGCCACAAAGCGACATTCGCGGCCTTCCTTGGTGTGATGCGACGAGGCGGGCAGAACCGTCGGCTCGGCCGAAGTGTCTGGTCGGGTTGAGGAAGCGCGCAAGCATTTCGAGCAGGCTGGCCTTGGTGCCGAATTGGCAAAACGGTTGTCGGCTAGGCATCGACCTGACTTGCAACTTAGGCGTTGCCGCCGCACCATCGCCGTTGTGTGTGACCGATAGTCTCAAGCCAGTCCAAGCTCAAGCTTCAAGGAACGACACGATGGATATGGTCCGCCTCGACCCGCCTGCAGAACTGACGATGCCGATCGGCGAAGCGATGTTCAGCCAGCGTGCCATACGCCGGTTGGATCCTGATCGCCCGGTCTCCGACGCGCAACTAAGAATCGTTCTGGACGCAGCCTCCAAAGCACCGAACGGGGGCAACGCTCAACCGGCTCGTTATCTGGTGATCCGCGACCGCGACACCATCAAGGAGTTCGGCAAGCTGTACTTCGAGGCATGGTGGGCCAAGCGCCGCGATGCCTACGGCTGGACCGGCAAGGCCGACATTCCCGAGGGCTCCGTCTACCGTCTGCCTGCGTTGCTCGCGGACGAAATGGTCAACGCGCCTGTTGTGATCCTCGTGTACTCCGAGCCATCCGGCGTTGCTGCGTCTTCCACCTTCCCTGGCGTCCAGAATTTGCTGCTAGCGGCTCGCGCACTGGGTCTTGGCAGCGTCCTGACGACGCTGCATCCGCAGGTCATGGACTGCGTCAACGCCATGTTCGGCGTCCCCGAGGACATGGTGTTCCACTGCTGTATTCCGCTTGGATATCCCCGCGGCAAGTTCGGACCAACTAGCCGGCTGCCGACCAGTGTAACAACGTCTTGGGACCGATGGGGCGAGCCGCCGCCCTGGAAGTAGCCAGACTGTTGATTCCTGGGAAGGGTGCGCCCATCGACCTCGTTGACGGGCGCCAAAGCTTTAGGCCCGGAGTTGGATTACGTCTCCCCCTCGGTCACCTTCCTCGGCCAAGCCCGGCATTAGCCAACATGTGAACTGGAGCAGTTCACGATCGATCGCGACCGGCTCGCGGGGTTCGCTGCCACCCCCACCTAAATCCTCCCCCATCAAGGGGGAGGACTTAAGCGCTTGCGCTGCAACAAACTTTCCCTCCCTCCTTGTGGGGGAAGGCCAGGGTGGGGGCGTCGAGACGATTCTGACCGAACCGGATTTGCTCTAGCGGCGAGGGGCATGTCTCGCTCTACGCCTAGCGGGCTATCCAAAGGTGGACCGCCATCGACCTAGGATTCCAGCTGGATCCGCCAATACCCTGTGTGTCACTTATCGAGCCAGCCAAACCGATATTCCCCAGATAACGGCCGGTTCCGGCCATCAGAGTAGCCATTCA
>CAZCVU010000600.1:0-1951 GCA_964501745.1 uncultured Flavobacteriales bacterium
GGGATGTCCGGTATAGGTAAAGCCATGGCCGAACAGACCGATCTTGTCGCTGTTGGTGCGGACGACGTCGTAGACCTTTTCATTCAACATCAGGCCTGAAATCGGCAAATAGGCCGAAGACAGCGCTTTTGCGATGCAGATCATGTCCGGTTCAAGGTTGAAGGTCTGTGTACCGAACATGTTGCCCGTCCGCCCGAAGCCGCAAATCACTTCGTCGACGACGAAGAGGATGTCATGCTTCTTGAGGATCGGCTGGATCTTCTCGAAATAGGTCTTTGGCGGCACGATCACGCCGCCAGCTCCCATCACCGGCTCGGCAATGAACGCCGCAATTGTCTCCGGGCCTTCGTCGACAATCAGCCTCTCAAGGCTTGCTGCCATCCGCGTGGCAAAGTCTTCCTCGCTCTCACCTTCAACGGCATAACGGTAGTGATGCGGGCAGTCGGCGTGGAGAATGCCGTCAATCGGCAAGCCGAAATCACGATGATTGTTAGGCAGGCCCGTCAGACTCGCGGCCGCGACAGTAACGCCGTGATACCCTTTGATGCGGCTGATGATCTTGCGCTTTTCCGGCCGCCCGAGCGCATGATTGTAATACCAGGCAAACTTGACGGCTGAATCGGTCGCCTCCGAGCCTGAGTTGCCGAAAAACACGTGCGACATTGGCACCGGCGCCATCTCGATGACTTTTTCAGCCAGGTCGATGACCGGATTGTGGCTGCGCGAAAAGAACGTATGAAAATAGGGCAGCTTCCGCATTTGCTGGGCTGCCGCCTCGACGAGACGCTCTTCACCGAAACCAAGTGACGTGCACCACAGGCCCGCCAGTCCTTCGATGTAAGCCTTGCCGCTCTCGTCATAAACCCAGACGCCCTTGCCTTCGGTGACAATCAGCGGGCCGGTCTTCTCGTGAGCCTTGAGATTTGTGTAAGGGTGCAGCACATAGGCGATGTCTCGGCTCGTTGGCGAATTTCCGGGCTGTGTCATGACTGCGTTCTCCCGATTTTTTGTTTGAGTCTCGGAGTTGATTATCGACCGTTACCGCGACTTTACACTATTCCGCCGCCGCCTTGGCAAGCTGCGTCAAGACGCCACCTTCGAGGGCGACATTCCAGCACTCTCGGACGGTCAACTCCGAGCGGCGGGGCTATCATCGCTGCCAATCACGCGCAGTAACGTTGGCGTCGTCACGACTTGGATGTCCGGGCAGCCAATCTTTACAACCTGAATCCCGTCAGCCATCTGCACTGAAGCGTCTGAGACAGGCTGTTCATTGGCATCTGTGCCTAGGTGCGGAACCAGCGCACCGATTTCCGCCGAGCGTGCGCGCTCGGCCACGAAAACCGCGGCCGCGGTTGACGCCACGACAAGGCCCGTGACGCCGCTGACCTCCAGGCACGAGCTACGCTCATTGTATATTAGGCTGTTTCGTACGTTCGCCGTCTCGACCTCGCCAAAGACAACATTCCCCGACCCGTCCTTCTCGCCGACCTCCCACACGGCAGCCCAGGCACCGACGTCGCTCCAACCGAGGTCGACAGGGATGACGACCGCTGCATCGGTCTGCTCCATGACGGCACGATCGAGCGAGCGTGCCGGGCAGGCCGCGAATGGCTTCTCGGGAAGCTCTATGAAGCCGCCCTTCGGAACGGCGTCACCGAGCGAGCGGCGGCAGGCGTCAAGCATCGCCGGCTCCAGCCGTTCGAGCTCATGCAAATAGCTGCGCGTGGAAAATAGGAACATGCCGCTGTTCCATAAATAGTTCCCAGAGGCCAGATAGCGTGTAGCCGTCGCGTGTTCCGGTTTCTCAACGAATTTATCGAGATGAAAACAACCATCGATTCCAGGGAACGGTTCGCCCTGACGAATATATCCATAGCCGGTCTCCGGCGCGGTCGGTGGAACGCCGAACGCAGTCAGCGCACCCGAATCTGCGGCTGTTAGCGCCGTC
>CAZCVU010000601.1:0-213 GCA_964501745.1 uncultured Flavobacteriales bacterium
GATTGTCAGCTGTCGAACGCTGTGTCAACAACTGAAAACGCACCAGTGCGCTGGAGTCCATGGATATGGCTCCCTGTACCCACGACGGAGATGTCGCATTCTGGGACGCCATCCTTCACAAATCCTGACAATCATGTCTCGATCTGGGCCGCTCAACACACCCACAGATCCATAAAAGCCTACAATCATTGAACTAATCAGATTGGCACGATC
>CAZCVU010000601.1:223-1944 GCA_964501745.1 uncultured Flavobacteriales bacterium
CTTCCTCAGTCACATCACGATTCGCCTTTCTCAATCAACGTCCGTGCCCTGTTCCTTGGCGGGTCGTGACGCGAGATCCACGCGGCATTTGGGCCGCGACGGTTTTCGCAATCTTCACACGCGGCATGGGGTTCGACCCCATGCCGCTTTTCTCATGCGCGGTGTGATCTCTGGGCCCACCACCTGCTCACACCACTGAAATCTAGACCACGGCAGCCCCCAAGCGGCAGTGCCTGTGCAATTGACGAACGGGCGGCGACTGACTACCTGGGTCCGCCAACTTGGCGCATGGAAGGGTCAAACCACCCAATCCAGCGCTCAAGAACGCAGGTGGCGACGCTAGATCTCAGTGTCTCAATCCTGCGCAGTCGTCGTTCTTCCAAGAACCTCATTCCGATTGGGCCCAGCCATCGTGCACGTCGCCCCAGCGCTCATTCCCGCACCTCGCCAGGAGGCACAGATGAAGTTCCGTCCCCTCTACGACCGTATTCTCGTCAAGCGCGTCGAAGCCGAAGAGAAGACCAGCTTCGACGTGGTCCTCACGGCGGTCGGCGACAAGAAGATCCAGGTCATCAAGGCCGTCCGCGAGGCCACCGGTCTGGGCCTCAAGGAGGCCAAGGAACTGGTCGACGGCGCCCCCGGCCCGATCAAGGAAGGCGTCGCCAAAGACGAGGCCGATGCCTTGGCCGAGAAGATCAAGGAAGCCGGCGGCGAAGTGGAACTGAAGTAATCGCGATCCCGGCCCAAATGCCCCTCGTGCTCGGAAATCCGCCAAACGCGGGTCTTCAGTGGAATTTCTCGGGTTGCCAGGACGCAAGTGATTGCATATAATCGGGCTTACAGCCACGGGTGTTTGGCGAGGTGCGGCTATTAATCCGCTCGACCGCCTCAGTTACATCTTGAACCCCCCTTCCGTATGATCGAGGTGATCCATGCGTGTAGCCAAAGTGCGCGACTACTCCAAGCGTGGTGACGCGATGCCCGTGCCGAATCTGGTCGAAGTCCAGATTCAGGCATACGAGCGTTTCCTCCAGCTTGGCTTGTCACAGGATGAACGTGACAAGCACACCGGCCTCGAAGCGCTGCTCCGGGAAGTGTTCCCCATCGAGTCGTACGACGGCTCGATGCGTCTGGAATACCTCTACTACCAACTCGACGAACCACGCTACACCTCCGATGAGTGCAAGGAGCTGCGCCTGACCTACGGCCTGCCGTTCCGCGTGGCTGTGCGCCTTGTGCGGCAGGACGTCGCCGAGATGCCCGAAGAGGAAATCTACCTCGGTGAGATCCCCATCCTCATGGGTGGCGGCGAGTTCATCGTCAACGGGGCCGAGCGCGTCATCGTCAATCAGTTGCACCGGTCGCCCGGCGTCGACTTCTCGGTCGTCTCGCTCGAGTCCGACCGCCCACTGCACTCGGCCCGCATCATCCCGGAACGCGGTTCGTGGATTGAAATCGAGGTCACCAAGAAAGACGTGCTTGCGATGCGGATCGATCAGTCGACCAAGATCGCCGCGAGCACCTTCCTGCGCGCCATCGATCAGGAGCAATCGTCGACCGAGTCGATCATCGCTTCGTTCTACGAAGTTGAGAAGATCACCGTCGCCAAGCTCAAACCCGAGCACTACGCCGCCGCCGCGATCATTGATACCGAAACCGGCGAAGAGCTTGTCGGGGCCGGCCGTCAGGTCGGCGAGGTCATCAGCAAGATCCAGGCGTCC
>CAZCVU010000602.1:0-1943 GCA_964501745.1 uncultured Flavobacteriales bacterium
CTTTGAGTTTGCACCAAAAGTCCTCCACGAAGTAGCGCCGGAGCGCATCTGACGACTTGTGATCACATAGTTCAACCTATGGTAAGATGGAGATCCAAGGTACTACATTGAAACACAATCACTAATTGGCGATTCGTTGGGTGTATTGAAGTTGTGATCATAAGTCGCTAGATTGAAGTGCGCGCGGTCGGTTGAGTCGCTCGTAGTGAACATATTGCAGATGCGGCCCCCCACCGCCTGAACGCGCCCGCCGGGGACGGATTCTTATGTCTGCCCCACTTGCGGTGGCTGTTAGACGAGGAGCAAGCACAGATGGGCAATGTTGAGATTTTGCGAGACGTTCGTGCCCACACCGGCAACATGCGGTGCAAGGGATGGCGTCAGGAGGCGATCCTCCGGCTGTTGGAAAACAACATGGCGAATGCCGAGAAACCGGAGGAGCTGGTGATCTACGGCGGAATTGGCAAGGCCGCGCGCAATTGGGAATCCTATCACGCCATCGTCGATTCTCTGCTCAATCTGGAAGATGACGAGACTTTGGTGGTGCAGTCGGGAATGCCGGTTGCCGTGTTCAGAACCCACCAGATGGCGCCCAGCGTCCTGATGGCCTGTACCAACATCATGAAGGCCACATGGCCGATCTTCTATGATCTGCAGGACAAGAACCTGACGATGTTCGCCCAATACACGGCTGCGCCGTGGGAGTACATCGGCACCCAAGGCGTCATACAGGGCACCTTCCAGACCCTCGCCGCCATCGGATTTCTGCACTTCGACAACTCGCTCGCCGGTCGCATCCTGCTGACCGCTGGCATGGGCGGCATGGGTGGCAATCAGCCGCGCGCCATGACCATGCTCGGCGGTGTCTCCATCTGCGTCGACGCCGACCGAGAAGTCATCCAGCGGCGACTCGATGTGGGCTATTGCGATGTCTGCGTCGACAGCTTCAAGGAAGCGGTCGAAATGGCCCAGAAGGCAGCGGCCGAGAAGAAGGCGCTCGGCATCGCAGTCGAGATGCATGCCATCGACGCGTTACGGAAAGCCAAGGAAATGGGCTTCATGCCGGACATCATCACCGACATGACTCCGGCGCACGACCCGATATCCTATCTCCCGAACGGCGTCTCACCACAGGAGGCCGAGAAACTCCGTAAATCGGACCGGACCAGGTACTTCGAGCTTGCCAGGGAATCCTTGGTCGTGCATCTGGACTTGATGAACGATTTCTTCGACATGGGCGTTCAGGTCTTCGAGTACGGCAATAGCTTGCGTAAGGAGGCGCGCGACGCCGGCATGCCCGAGGACGACGCCATGAAGATTCCGGGCTTCGTCGCCGCCTATATTCGGCCCCTGTTCTGCGAGGGCCGGGGGCCGTTCCGCTGGATGTGCCATTCGGGCGATCCGGAGGATCTACAAAAGATCGATGACGTCGTGCTTGAGATCTTCGCCGACGACGATCTCGTCACGCGCTGGATCAAGCTGGCTAAAAAGGAAGTGCCGATCGAAGGCCTGCCGGCGCGCGTCTGCTATCTCGGGTTCGGCCAGCGCAAGGCCTTCGCGCTGCGCGTCAACGAGATGGTAGCCGACCGCACCTTGAAGGCGCCTGTGACGTTCTCCCGCGACAATCTGGATTCCGGCTCGATTGTGAACCCGACTTTCGAGTCCGAGAACATGCTGGACGGTAGCGACTTGATCTCCGACTGGCCCTATCTCAATGCGCTATTGAATACGGCGGCTGGCGCCGATCTGGTCGCTATCCAGGCGAACTACTCGATGGGCGAGGCCGTCCATACCGGCGTCACCATGGTCGCCGACGGCACGCCGGAAGCGGCCGAGCGCCTGCGTGCCACGATGACCACGGACTCCGGCATTGGCGTCGTGCGCCACGCTCAGGCCGGTTACGAAATCGCGCGCAAGCATGCTGCCGCGACATTTGAGGAAAA
>CAZCVU010000603.1:0-1937 GCA_964501745.1 uncultured Flavobacteriales bacterium
GCGACCGGCCCCGTTTCTTTTGTATCGGCAGATTTCAATCGGCGAATGCCGGGGGCAGGTCTGCGAGTCTAGGCCCAAATCCGCGACGGTTTTGTGTTACGAGGTGTGTCTGCCGTCAGCCGCAAACCCTACACCTTGAGAAGCTAACCCGCCCATGATCTCCTGCCAACGCCAGCTTTTCGACATTCCCGACGACGTGGCTTTTTTCAACTGTTCGGGATTGGCACCAATTCTCAAATCCTCGCGCGACGCGGGCTTGGTCAGTGTGACGAGAAAGGCGCAGCCGTGGCGCGTCGGACGGGCGGAGCGATTCGAAGAACCGAATCGTGTACGGGCGCTGTTTGCCGGACTTGTCGGCGCGACGCCGCAAGATATCGCCATAATCCCGGCGGCCAGCTACGGCATCGCCACCGCGGCGAATAATCTTCCGGTCAAGTCTGGCCAGCGCATCGTCGTCCTGCAGGACCAATATCCAAACAACGTGCTGCCGTGGATTCAAAAACGCGTCCGCGATGGCGCCGAGCTGGAATTTCTCGCACGTCCAGACGATGACGATTTGACATCTGGCATTCTCGAGGCCATCGATGAACGAACAGCGATTGTTGCCCTGCCCAATTGCTTTTGGGCCGATGGTACTCTGATCGATCTGGCGGCGGTCGGTCGACGGTGCCGCGAGGTGGGCGCAGCGCTGGTGGTCGACGCCACGCAGTCAGTTGGCGCCTTGCCATTCGACGTCACCGAGATTCGCCCGGACTTTCTTGTTGTTGCCGCATACAAGTGGCTGTTCTGCCCCTACACGTTCGGCTTCCTCTACGTGGCGCCGGAACGCCAGGACGGCATTCCGCTTGAGCACTCTTGGCGAGGAGCCGACATGCTGGAGGACTGGGGTGTCGATTGGCATGACGGGCATCTGGATTACCCCGATATATTGCAGCCGGGTGTCGGCCGCTTCGATATGGGCGAGACCACCAACTTCATCTCCATACCCATGGCCATCAAGGCGCTTGAGCAGATTCATGCCTGGGGGGTTGGTGAGATCAACTCCAGCCTAAGGCGCATCACGGAAACAATTATCGAGCGCACACGAAACCTAGGACTTGTGCCGCCAAATGTGGAGCACCGGGCCGGACATATGACGGGCTTTCGTCTCGCTCCCGGGATTGTCCACGACGACTTCGAGGGGATTCAGCAGCGCCTTGCAGAAAAACAGATCTATCTCAGCGTTCGCGGAAGCTACCTGCGTATTGCACCCCATCTGCATGTCAATGATGAAGACATCGACCGACTGATCGCAGGGTTGGCAGACGTCCTCTAGTCGCTGGATCCCGGCGATGAACGACGGTGCCAGAGCGCCTTCTGGTAGCCGTATGAGCGAATGATCTGGTGCCTCGGCGCCATGTTGATCGAACGAGGGCAGTATCACCACGACACGGTCAGGCTGCACAGCTCATTGGGCTACAGGCTGATAGT
The DNA here is from genome assembly GCA_964501745.1 of uncultured Flavobacteriales bacterium. GTDB lineage: Bacteria > Pseudomonadota > Alphaproteobacteria > UBA8366 > CAVOAK01 > CAVOAK01. The sequence continues at coordinate 1,471 of CAZCVU010000603.1, forward strand.
CGTATTGTGGTTCTGGCCTGAAGCAGCTGTCCGCCAATCCACAGCGCTCAACGACGCATACAACCGCTACAACGAGTTGAACGTCCGCTTTTGGCTATAAGCAGACGTACCAAGCATCCCGAAAGTGAGTCCGCTTTCGGCCTCAAAGCGGACATTCGAGCAAGACCCCGTAAGAATCCGCTTCTGGCTAGAAGCGGAACCTCCCGTGGACAAGATTCCAAATAACTCGAACTCTTATTGAACAAACCGGCTGACACGGTTACACAAGAATTACACACGCGCGCCCAACACCACACTTAGCGAAAATAAGAAAGGCCTCAAAACATTCTATGTTTCAGGGCCTTAAAGTGGTAGCGGAGGAGGGACTCGAACCCCCGACACGCGGATTATGATTCCGCTTATATATCTTAGAGTACATTTCCGCAAATGACCAAAACGTTGTAATTAAACAATATATGCGTCCCTAG
>CAZCVU010000604.1:0-1936 GCA_964501745.1 uncultured Flavobacteriales bacterium
CTGCGGCGAAATCCTGGGCCTCGGCACCGACGAGGCGACGGTGACCGCGGCGGCGAAGGAGTTTCGCGAACGCCAGATCGGCCGTATGCCGCTCGTCGGCTGCACGCCCCAGAACCAACCCCTGATCGAGGAGAGCTATCACCGGGTGCTGGACGCCATTAGCCTGCTGCCGGGCGAGAGCCCGTTCCTCTTCGGCGGCCGGCCCGCGCTCGCAGACTTCGGCTGGTTCGGCGCCCTCTTCACCTGCTCGCGCGACCCGACGCCCGGCCAAATCATGGTTGAACGCAGCCACGCGACCTATCGCTGGGTCCAGGTCCTGGACGACGCCTCGGGCATCGAGGGCGACTGGTGCGACCCCGGCGCACCCCTGCCGAAGGCGACGATGGCACTGCTGCAACTCGCCGGTGCGGTCTATCTGCCGTTTCTCGAGGCCAACGCGGCGGCACTGGAGGAAGGCGAGGAGATGTTCGAGTTCCAGGCCCTCGGCCAGAGCCACCGCCAAGGCACCTTTCGCTATCAGGCAAAGTGTCTGAACTGGCTCCGGCAGGAGTTCGCGGCTCTCGAAGGGACCGCGCGTCGGCGCACCGAGGACATCCTGGCCGAGACCGGCTGTCTGGCGTATCTGAAGACCTGAACGCCGAACCTAGCAGGGGCTGCTGGCCGCCGTCATGCCCGGGCAGCATGTTGTCGGTCGGTGTCCGGATGGCTACTCTGATGCCTGGAACCAGCGGTCATCCCAGGAATGTTGGCCAGAGGAGGCTTGAACGTGGTTTTTCAGTTTCGTCCCAATGTGGCGTTCGCGCGTCCATGTCGTCGGTTTCTCACCGTTGCCGTCTTGTTCCTGGGCCTCGCGGCCGCGTTGGGCGAGCCCGCCCGTGCCCAGAGTGACGGCCTGATCGTCAAGGACAGTGACTTCGGGGTCGCCAAGACGCTCGACCGCCTCGCGATCGCGTTGGAGCGTAAGGGAATCAAGGTGTTCAAGCGGATCAACCATGCCAAAGGCGCGATGAGCGTTGGCATGGAGCTCGCCTCGGCCGAAGTCCTCATTTTCGGCTCGCCCAAGATCGGCACGCCCTTGATGCAATCGAACCCAAAGATCGGCCTCGACCTGCCGCTCAAGGCGTTGGCCTGGAAGGTCGCCGACGGTGGCGTCAAGCTCGCCTATACCGATCCGGCGAGGCTCGCCGAGCGTTACGGCATCGCGGACCGTGACAAGGTGTTCAAGGCAATGGCCGGTGCACTCAACAAGTTCACGGACATGGCAACCAAGCGGGGCGGCTTGCCGAAACAGTAGCCGCGGGACCACCGCCAATTCTTCCGGAGACGGTGCGCTGCCTAGCCTCCGTCGCGTGCCTGCCCCTGATCCAGGCGCTTGAGCCAAAGCGCCAGCAGACACGCCTCCGTCGCATAGCCCGACATCCAGCCGATCAGTCCGATGACAGCGCCGTTGGCCGCGACGAAGACGAGCGTGCTGCTCGAGATCAGGATTGCGACGCCGATCCGGGAGAGGCCGCTCGCGGCCATCATCGTGGTGCTGCGCACGCCCGCCAGCAGGCCGCGGAAGAGGGCCGAATAGGCCCAGGCCGCCGACATCAGGAAGGCGAGTTTCAGGGCCGGCCGGCAGTAGTCGCGGAGCTCTTGCTCCAGACCCATGGCGTCGGTCAGGACGAGGCTTTCTAGCGGCGTGTGAAACAGCAGAAAGCCCGCTAGCCCGAAGAAGCCGATCAGATGCAGGGCGAAGACGAAGAGCGGCCGGCGGTCCGATATCGTCTTCACCAAGGTCTGCGCCGTCTGCACCAGATTGCGCATCGGGCTCATCACCGGAGAGAGTGGCGAGCCGAGCAATGGATCGATGTCGGGACGCCCGAGCGGCGCAGGTCTCGGCTTCGACCAGTCGAGCTTGACGTCGGTCTCCCGTCGGGGAAGGAACGTCGGC
>CAZCVU010000605.1:0-1930 GCA_964501745.1 uncultured Flavobacteriales bacterium
GGGATTATTTATGCCCCTTCAAGGACTCTCTTCTCAGCCGGCGCCTCAACCTGGGTCGTTGTGGTGCGCTTTCCACCGCTGCAGGCGCGGCATCAAGCCTCTGGCACATGCATGTGCGCTCGGATATACCGGGATCGAAACTCCCATTGCAGCGGCCGCGAACTAGACTGTCGATCTGGCTGGTCAGTGGAGAGCCGCAATCAAGCAGAATATGCAGCACGCGAGGAGGAGTAATTAACATGAACGTCGCGCGCAGAACCTGGCTGATCCGCATCGCGGCGTTGTTTTTTGTTGGCTTCGCACTGGCCGATGTCGTCAGTGGTCAGGACCAGCCGCCGCGTGTCGTCGAAGTCGAGATCAAAGGCCGCCACGTGATTGCCCCAACGGGCGCCATCAAGGTGGATGAAGGCGAAAGTGTCGAACTGCGTTGGACCAGCGACGAACAGGTCGAGCTGCACATACACGGCTACGACGTGAAGCTCACTCTGTTGCCCGGCGTACCGGGCGCCATTGCCATCAAGGCGTTCGCCAGCGGCCGCTTTCCCATCACCAGCCACGGCTGGGGCAAAGGCGGGCACGCGCACGACGCCCTGACCTACCTTGAAGTCCATCCCAAGTAACTCGCCTGCCGGCGCATTGCCCCGGCCAGTCCGTGCTCTGACCGTCAGCTGTTTACTGATGCTCTTTGCGGCCCGTCAGGCCGAAGCGCATGCGTTCGGCACCCGCTACGACCTGCCGCTGCCGTTGTCGTTCTACTTGGTGGGCACCGGCGCTGCGATCGCGCTGTCCTTTGTCATCATGGGCCTGGTGTTTCGCAGCTCGCCGATCGGGGTCGGACAATGGCGCTTTGATCTGGCGCGATTTGGGCCGGTACGTCTTCTCACCCACCCCGTGGCGACCGGCTTCGTTAGAGCCGTTTCGGTCGCCTTGTTCCTGCTGGTTTTGTCCACCGGGTTCTTCGGCTCAAACGATACACTCACGAACTTTGCTCCGACCTTCGTGTGGATCGTCTGGTGGGTCGCATTCGCCTATGTCGCCGCCTTGATCGGCAACTTTTGGCCAATCATAAATCCTTGGACAATTGTGTTTGACGGTATGGCGAGGTTCGCCCGCCTCTGTGGCCTGCGCGGCGAACTCGACCTTGGACTGCCCTATCCAGCCTGGCTCGGCGTCTGGCCGGCGACCGTGCTGTTCGCCGTTTTTGCCTGGTTCGAGCTGATCTACGATCAGGCAAAACTGCCGCAGACCCTGGCGACGTTCATCCTCCTCTATTCGCTCCTGACCTGGCTTGGCATGGCCGTATTCGGGCGTGATCAATGGCTTGCAAAGGGCGAGGCCTTCTCGTTGGTGTTTGAGGTGTTCGGGCGTTTTGCACCGATCGGTAGGTCGCACCGCGAGCGCCCTGAAGGCATCTCCAACCACTGGCATCTCAGACCTTACTCCAGAGATTTGGTTGTCGACAGGCCCTGCGATCCATCGATGACGGTGTTCGTGCTCCTGATGCTTTCGACGGTCACCTTCGATGGCTTCAAGGAAACACCGCAATGGACAGCGCTCCTGCAATGGGGCGCACTGGAGCCCTCGTTGCATTCGCTGCGGCTCGCATTGCACGACCTCGGAATCGATTTCTTCGCCGCTTTTGCAACGGTCATGCTGTTGCTGTTCCCACTCATATTCTACTTGGTTTTCATGGCGATTTGCTTTGTCGCCGAGGAGATCGCCGGCGGCGATCGCAGCCATCAGGAGACTTCCGGGCTGTTCGTCTTTTCGCTGGTACCAATCGCAATTGCCTATCACTTGGCACACTATCTTTTCTACCTGCTGGTCTCCGGGCAACTCATCATCCCGCTGATCTCGGACCCGTTCGGGTTCGGATGGAACCTGTTTGGCACAGCAGACTTCAAAACGAACATCGGTATCGTCGGCGCCA
>CAZCVU010000606.1:0-1922 GCA_964501745.1 uncultured Flavobacteriales bacterium
TGCTTCTCGTATTGTTGCTGGGCGGACCGCGGTTCGCCTATCGGCTCTTCAAAGACCGCGGACTCGATCTCGTGTTGGAACGCGCCAACCATGCGCGGGTCCCTGTCCTTTTGATCGGCGCCGGCGACGCTGCGGAATTCTTCATCCGCCAGCAGCACCGCGATGCCGATGCGTCCTATCGCGTCGTCGGCGTGGTTGACGACAAAGGAACCCGGATCGGCCGCGAGATTCATGGTGTTCCGGTTCTCGGCGGACTCGCAGAGGTCGAGAGCCTGATAGATGGACCTTTGAGCCGGCGCGGCTGGAGACGGCCACAGCGACTTGTGCTCACCAACGGAAACCTGGACGGCGCCCAGGTTCGTGACCTGCTGGCAATCGCCGAGCGCCTGGGTCTGACGCTCGCGCGGCTGCCACGACCCGGGCGGTTGAGTGGCGTCGAGGAACCGATGACCGTGCAGCCGATTGCCGTTGAGGATGTGCTTGGCCGGTCACAAACTGTTCTCGACCGCCAACCCATGAGTCGGCTGATCGGTGGACGCCGCGTCATGGTGACGGGCGCCGGCGGCACTATCGGCGCCGAGCTCGTACGCCAGATTGCAGACCTCGCACCCGCCGGTATCACGCTCCTGGATAACGGCGAGCTGGCGCTCTACCAGATCGACCTGGAACTCGCGGAACTTCATCCGGACCTGGCGCGCACGGCGATCCTTGGCGATATCCGCGACGGCACCAGGATCGCCGACGTGCTGGCTCGAGAAACCCCCGAAATTGTCTTCCATGCCGCTGCGCTTAAGCATGTGCCAATGGTCGAGGCAAATCCGATGGAGGGCGTACTCACCAACGCCGTGGGAACGCGCAACGTGGCAGACGCATGCCGTTCGGCGGGCGTCAAACTGATGGTGCAGATTTCGACGGATAAGGCGGTGAACCCGAGCAGCGTTATGGGTGCGACAAAGCGGCTGGCCGAAAGCTACTGTCAAACTCTGGATCTTGCAGGCGAGGCGCAGGGCACGACCAGGTTCGTGACAGTTCGGTTCGGCAACGTCTTGGGGTCGACCGGCTCAGTGGTACCGCTCTTTCAGCGTCAGCTCGCCAGCGGCGGCCCGCTGACCGTGACCCATCCTGAGGTTACCCGTTATTTTATGACCGTGCGCGAGGCGGTTGAACTTGTGCTGCTGGCCTCGGCACTTGGGGCATGCAACAAAGACGCCTGCGGCAAGATCTTCGTCCTCGATATGGGCGATCCGATCAAGATCCTTGATCTTGCGCGGCAGGTCATCCGGCTGGCCGGACACAAACCGGACGAGGATATTCAAATTGAAATTACTGGCTTGCGCCCAGGTGAGAAGCTCACCGAAACTCTATTGCACGAAGCTGAAGAGCTGGTGTCGACGGACACCGACGGTCTTATGCTCGCAGCACCGCGAACCGGAGACCTAGCCGCACTTTCCAATGCGTTCGACGAACTGGATGAGGCGGCAAGAAAGCGGCGGCGAGAGCAGACGCTGGGGCTGATCCGCCGTCTAGTGCCTGAATACGCACCAGATGGCGAATCAGAATCAGCACCAACGCTCTAAAGTTGCAGCCGCGACCGGAACCATAGAAGGAGTGGCTTAATGGCCGATACCCCGATCGCCCGTGCGTTGATCTCTGTCTTCGACAAGACCGGCCTTGTACCGTTCGCGAAATTTCTCGCTGATCACGACGTGGAGCTCTTGTCGACGGGCGGCACGGCCCGCGCGCTGACGGAGGCGGGAATGGCGGTAAAGGAGGTCTCCGATCACACCGGCTTCCCGGAAATGATGGGCGGCCGGGTCAAGACACTGCACCCGTTGATCCACGGAGGCGTTCTCGCCCGCCGCGACGACACCGACCATTGCGCCTCGATGGAGCAGCACGGAATCGCGGCGATCGACATGGTC
>CAZCVU010000607.1:0-1921 GCA_964501745.1 uncultured Flavobacteriales bacterium
GCGGAGTGGAAGTACCATTTCCATGGATTTGGAACCCATCTGGGGAATGTCGGCTGATGATTCGCCACCGCCATAAACCGGTAAGGACTTCTTCAGTTTAGGCGTGCGATAAACAACCGATTCAGTCGAGGAATTTGCGATCGCATCATAGGCTTCACGAGTAACGCAGCTCGCCTCGACACGGGACTCACGTTCAAGCTGCCGTGCCTCCTCGATTGCGTCCTCACGCGCATCGGAGCCGTGGCGGGCATGCAATTCCCACCGCCCGCCAATGAGCAGGTAGACTTCATATGAGACCGATCTTCCTCCGGTCCCGCCATCGAGCATGCGACTAGTCCAATTGCTGCAACGTAGTAATCAAATACTTAACTGACTGCGACAACTTCGTGAATAGCTGCGCCAGTCCTTTGATTCATCTATGTCATAGGTTGCCTTCGACCGGCCCCTATTTCAACAAATATCGGTTTTTCTTGTGCGGCTACAGACGCGGGAAGGCAGGCACATCGGCGCCAATTCAGTGTAAATCGAAGCGTTTGTAAAGCTTCTAGTAGCTCGCCCAATCGGGTTTCTGTGGCTTTATTCTTGCCTTTCCTGCCACCAACTCGAGCCCTTCAACCTCCGATTCTTGGATCCGGTCAAGCCGCATAAGTGCGAGCCCGATACCGTCAAACGCCGAGCGCATTTCGCCTGCTTCACTGTCACCTGCAAATATCGGCGTGCCTGGATTTGGTAACGGACCATCGATTGTCACAGGCATCAGGCGCCGGCGCGCAAGCCCACGATACTTGGTGCGTGCAGTCAATTCTTGGCCCATGTAACAGCCCTTGTCCCAATCGAGCCCATGCAACTCCTCAAAATTGCTTTCGAGCAACACCGACCGCTCGACAATCAGATCTCGGCTGCCGTCGGGTAGTCCAAGCTCGAGTCGAAGCCGTTCATAGTCCTTGGCTGTACCTTCTTCAAAACCCAAACTGCCCAGCGCCTGGGCCGCTGTCGCCTGCGGGATAGCCACCCGGACTCCGGCCGCCGCAAGGCGTGGATCTACGAACGCAGTGCCGCCGGCAATTGCCGTTGCATGACCGGCCTCAAGATTCAGGCCCAACGGTCGAACAACATCTTCGCCGATCAGCGCAACCACAACGAAGGAGTCGCAAATACCCAAATCCACCTTTGAACGAAGCTTGTAGCGGCTTAGCCGCTGCCCAAGATCCATCATTCGCTCGGCCTCACAGTCGAGGTAATATGTCGCGTTCAACTCGAAAACGAAGAAGTCATGCAGATACTTTCCCTGTGGAGTCAGCAACGCCGCCCAGATTGCACGATCCGACGATACCCGCCCGATATCGTTGGAGATCAATCCCTGCAGGAAATCAGTGCGATCCTCGCCGCCGACCGAGAGCACGGCGCGCGATTCTAGTACGATGTATTGCATCTTTGTCATCTCGCCAGCCTGACCCACTGTACATCAAACCTCATCTTGGTCTCTCTGCCGCGCATTACAAGCCACGGTTGGCACTCGCTATCGCACTGCCTATAACCGGCAGCAACATATTCAGATATCATGCTTCGCTATGAAGGTGTTGTTTATCACTGCCAATCGCATCGGCGATGCCGTCCTGTCGACCGGCATACTCGGATTCCTGATCGATCAAAATCCGTCAGCCGAGGTCACTGTGGTGGTTGGACCTGCCGCAGCGTCGCTGTTTCGCGCCGCACCTGGCGTTAAGAACCTGATCGTCGTCGAGAAACAACCTTTGGGCAGGCATTGGATCCGCGTTTGGCGAGCAAGCGTCGGGACGCGCTGGGATATCATCGTCGATTTGCGGCGCTCGATCATCGCCTGGACGCTCTGGGCAGCCAGACGTTGTGTTATCCCAAAGCCTACTGAAACCGTGCATCGCGTACGCCTGCTTGGCGCAAC
>CAZCVU010000608.1:0-1920 GCA_964501745.1 uncultured Flavobacteriales bacterium
CTCAGCGAATACCACTTCCAACGAATGTTTAGCCGGAGGGTAGGAATAAGTCCGAAGAAGTTTCTGCAGTATCTTACGCTGGACGCGGCGAAGCAGCGCCTCGCGGCGTCGGCCAGCGTGCTGGATGCCGCCTATGATGCGGGCCTCTCTGGGCCGGGCCGGTTGCACGATTTATTCGTGACCGTCGAGGCTATGACGCCCGGAGAATTCAAGAAACGCGGTGCGGGATTGGTCATTCGATATGGCTTTTATCCCTGTGCCCCGTTTGGCGAGTGTTTGATCATGCTGACGGATCGCGGCATCTGCGGCGTTGCCTTTGTGACTGCCGAGGGCCGGCAGGCTACCTATGACGATCTTGCTGCACGCTGGCCTAGGGCGACCTTTGTTCCCGATGATGCCTCCAGCGGCAGGTGTGCCGAGCGTTTCCTGATGCAAACTAACGAGGCTGCCGACGACAACGCGCCACCACTGCGTTTGTTCCTGTGCGGGACGCAGTTTCAGATAAAAGTCTGGGAGGCACTATTGACGATGCCGGCGGGCACGCTGACGACCTATGGGGATCTCGCCCAACGCATCGGTTATCCGATGGGTGCCGCACGGGCCGTCGGTGCTGCCAACGGCGCCAATGCCATCTCCTACCTGATTCCCTGTCACCGTGTGATTCGCAAATCCGGTGTGATCGGCGGCTATCACTGGGGCCGCGGCCGGAAGCTGGCGCTCATCGGTTGGGAGGCGGCGCGGTCCGAGCAACACGCCGCAGAGTAGAGGTCGCGCCGTTGTCGCTATGCGCTGGATTAGGTGTCACTGCCCCAAGCGATAAAGGGTGGATTCTCGAAGTCCGGTTTTCCATAGGCCAGCGGTTCACCCTCTACGGTCACGATTCGGCCACCGGCTGAGGTGAGAATCGCATGGCCAGCTGCCGTGTCCCACTCCATGGTGCGTCCGTATCGCGGGTAGACGTCGGCCTCGCCCATGGCGACGGCGCAGAATTTCATCGAACTCCCCGCGGTCTTCTGTCCGGCAACCTTACGCCCCTGCAGGAATCGAGCGATTTCGGCCGGATCGCCGTGCCGCCGGCTGGCGATTGCTGTCAGTCCTTCAGCCGGTACATCGCGCACGCGGACCGGCTGTGGCGCCGCGCTGCCCTGTGAGCGCGTTGCGCCCGATCGCAGATTTCCGATGAAGGTTTCATTGCGAGTTGGAATGTGGATTACGCCAAGCACCGGCACGCTGTCCTCGATCAGGCCGATATTGACTGTGAACTCACCATTGCGGCTGAGGAATTCACGCGTCCCGTCCAGCGGATCGACGAGCCAGAACACACCGGCACCGATGTCCGGTATGCGGCCCGCGGCTGCGGCCTCCTCGGCAACCACTGGAATATCGGGGGTTAGGGCGCCGAGGCCTTGCGTAATTATGGCTTCGGCAGCGGTATCGGCAGCGGTTACTGGCGATCTGTCGGCTTTTGACTCAACAACAAATTCGGTCGCATAGATCTCAAGTATTGCCTCACTAGCGCGGCGCGTGAGTGCGCTGATTTCAGGCGCCAGTGCGTCGAGCTCAAACTCACCCACGTTCATTCCACCTTCAAAAGCGGACTTCCTGAGGTCACGCGTTGCTCTGCATTTGGCGCCAGATGTTTTCGGGCGTCAACGGCATGTCGATTGCCGAAACATTGAACTCCGACAGTGCATTGAGAACCGCGTTGACGACGGCAGGCGGTGCGCCAATGCTTCCGACTTCTCCGGCACCCTTGATCCCCATTGGGTTGGTAGTGCAGGGGAAATCTTCGATGAAGTTCATATCCAAGGCCGGTACGTCATCGGCCCGCGGCATGCGATAGTCCGTGTAGGATCCCGTCAAGAGCTGTCCGCTCTTGGCGTCATATATACAACCCTCGTGCACCGCTTGTCCGATCCC
>CAZCVU010000609.1:0-1911 GCA_964501745.1 uncultured Flavobacteriales bacterium
GAGGCCGCCGGTCTTGAGAATCCCCTGTCTTTCGCCAACGCGGACCGAAGCCGCCGAGTTTCGGATCGAATTTGGCGATGCATTTTCTGGAAAGCTGGACTCGGCGTCGTGAATGCCGACCTGACGCTACAGTCGACGGCCCGGAAGCTCCTTGGCCAAATCGGCTGCACGGACGCGTTTACGCTCGAGCCGATCGCCGGCGGATCCAACAACCGGGTTACGCGTGTCGATTGCGGCGAACAACGCTTCGTTCTCAAAACTTTCTTCCACGATGAAGACGATCCGCGCGACCGCTTTTCTACAGAGCTCGCCTTTACGAACTTCGCGTGGCACCAGAAACTACGTTGCGTGCCTCAGCCGTTGTCCTCGGATCTGGCCTCGCGCGCCATCCTTTTTTCCCATGCGCGCGGCAAACCAATGACGACTGCGGACGTCGGAGTGGACAACATCGAACAAGCCATGGATTTCTTGGTTCAATTGAATGCGCATCGCAGCAAGGCTGGCAGGCTGCCCAGTGCGTCCGAACCCTGCTTCTCACTGGCCGATCATGTTCAGCTGGTCGACATGCGCATCGATAGGTTGCGCCGCTTCGCCGAGGATGAACTAGCCCGCGAGTTCGTAGAGTCCAAATTGACACCCGTTTGGCAGCATCTGAGAGATTCGCCTGAGCTTGTTGGTGCAGCAGATTACAAACGCTTGCTGCGGCCAGAGGAGCGGTGTCTCTCTCCATGCGATTTAGGCTTTCATAATGCCCTGTGCGATGAAAACGGGCACATAACCTTCGTCGACTTCGAATACGCTGGATGGGACGACCCGGCGCGTACGGTATGCGATTTCTTTTGTCAGATTGCAGTGCCGATCCCGCATCAGCACTTTGATCTGGTTATCAATCGGCTGTCGGCTATGCTACCAGCGGCCCTAAAGCTACGAGATCGCGTTACCGTGCTCATGCCGATTTATCGAATCAAATGGTGCTGTATTCTACTCAACGAATATTTGCCCGGCGGTCGCACGCGTCGAGAGTTCGCCGACGCAACCGGCGATCTACCACCGAGCGCACGGTCCACGCAGCTTGGCAGAGCACGCGCAGCTCTTGCTAGGCTGACGGAATCCGGGATCCTCACAGCGGGTGCTGCATGACGGATACGACCGTGAGACGCACCGTTCCCTATGTAGACATAGCCGTCAACGACTCCCGCTTACGCGACGATCTGATGGATGCATTCTCACAGGTGTTGAGTAGCGGTCAGTTCGTATTTGGCAAAGAGATCGCGGAGTTTGAAACACGATTTGCGGATTTGTGCGGCACACGGTTCGCGGTAGCCGTAAACTCGGGAACGGACGCAATGATTCTGTCGCTTCGTGCCCTTGAAATTGGTGCCGGCGACGAGGTCATCACTGCTCCGAACTCATACATCGCTACGGCAGCCGCCATTGCACAGGTTGGTGCGCGGCCAGTATTTGTCGACGTTGGCGCCGACTTCAACATTGATCCCGACCTTATCGAATCCGCTATAACACCACGTACCAAGGCCATACTACCTGTACATTTGACCGGTCGACCGGCGAACATGGATGCGATTTTGAATATCGCGGAACGCTTTGGGCTCTTCGTACTAGAGGACGCGGCTCAGGCAGTGCTTGCCCGTTACAATGGAAGGCCCGTTGGCGGATTGGGGATCATGGCCGCATTCAGTCTTCATCCTCTGAAGACGCTAAGCGCCTGCGGCGATGGCGGCGTCGTAACGACCAACGAGAAAGCGTTGGCCGAGCGGATAATGAGGCTACGGAGCCACGGACTGGTTAATCGAGTCGAATGCTTAGAATGGGGATATAACTCGCGCCTCGATACGATATGTCCGTCATCAAAACATTTGGGACATCAGAGCCTATTTCTTAACGGAGGATCTG
>CAZCVU010000610.1:0-1908 GCA_964501745.1 uncultured Flavobacteriales bacterium
AAGTAGAAGACCCGGCCTTTGCCCCGGGTCCAGGTGCAGCCGGTTCTAAAGACTTCACCGCCTTCGTACCAACTGATATAGATCAGTTCATCGGGTGTCGGGATGTCGAAAAGTTCGCCATACATCTCGGAATGATCGAGCTCGATATAGGAGCCCAGGCCGTTGGTGATCGGGTGGCCGGGATTGACGCACCAGATACGCTCCAGCTCCGCGGCTTCACGCCACGACAGCCCGCAATCGGTACCCATCAGGCGTTTGAAAATCTTTGAGTAGTGGCCGGAATGCAGCACCATCAGCCCCATTCCCGTCAGCACGCGCAGGTGGACCCTTTCGACGATCTCATCGGCCACTTCGTGATGCGCTGCATGCCCCCACCACAGCATGACATCGGTATGATCGACCACGTCCTGCGTCAGGCCGTGCTCCGGTTCGTCGAGTGTTGCATAATTGATGTCGACCGCATCGCCGAGCCGCTGTTTTACTGCTTCGCCGATGGTGCTGTGAATACCGTCAGGATAGATGCCGCGGATGGTTTCGTTGTCTTTTTCATGGCGAAATTCATTCCAGATCGTGACGCGAATGGGCATGGTATGTTCCAACTGCGGTGAAGGGGTGAGCACGGTTCGCTGTTACTATATGAAGCCGTCACAGTTTGTAAAGCATCAGGTAAACAACTACGCCGCTGACCGACACGAACATCCAGACCGGCCAGATCCAGCGGGCCAGCCGCTTGTGTCTGTCGAACGACTCATGCCAGGCATGCCAGACCAGCACGATGATGAACGGCATCTGGACCGTTGCCAGGATGATATGCGGGATGAGCACGGCGAAGTACAGCGGTCGCGTCCAGTCCTCTTTCGTGTACGGCACCGAACCGGCGTTGGCATGGTAGATGACGTACGAAGTCAGAAACAGGATTGACGTGATCAGCGCCGCGATCATGAACCGTTTGTGCACCTCACGATTGCCGCGTCGGATGCTGATGTATCCGCACAGGAGGAGTAGGGTACAGATGCTGTTCAGGCAGGCATTGAGTGTCGGCAGATCAGAGATGGACATGTCAGGTGCAGATTACTTCGTTGTCCTGACGAATTCGCCCTGCCAGGAATCGGGTGGCGGGATTTCGATGTACTCCTTGACGCGTTCGATCATTGCCAGCGCCGGGCCGTCATCGGGAATAATGGTGACCGCTTGTTCGAAATAATCGATGGCTTCCTTGAAACTGCGCTTCCAGTGAACCTCGAGGCCCAGATTGTACAGTTCCAGGACCCGGCGCTGGTCATCGCTGATCTCGCCTTTCTTGGCCACCAGTTCGTAGACCTGGATTGGCACGGTCTTGCCCTTGACGATGATTTTGTCGAGCAACCGCGCTTCAATATCGTTCTTGGCCAGCTCGTAGGTCGACTCGCCGATCATGATCAGTGTCACGTAATCCTTGTTCGCCGGCTCGAAGCGCGCTGCCTGGTTCACGGCATCGCCCATCACCGTATATGAGAATCTTTTCTCCGATCCCATGTTCCCTGCCGAGACGATACCTGAATTCAACCCCATACGCGCCATCACATCGACGCCGAACTTTTTCTTGAAGCCCGGTGCCAGCTCGGCGATCAGGACCTGCTGATCAAGTGCTGCCCAGCAGGCGCGAGTGGCATGGTCGTCGAGCGGATAGGGCACGCCCCACTCCGCCATGATCGCGTCGCCTTCGTACTTGTCAACATAGCCGTTGCTGGCCATGATGATGTCGGTCATCGGACTGAGATAGGCGTTCAGCAGCTCCACGAGTTTCTCGGCGCCGAGGGTTTCGGAAATCGTCGTAAACCCGGCGACGTCGGAGAAGAACATGGTCGCTTCCATTTTCTGTCCGGCCAGTGAAAAACATTCGGGATTTTCTTCCAGATAGTTCAGGAC